>NZ_QETJ01000006.1:0-106279 GCF_003105095.1 Pseudomonas sp. NDM
GATCGCAGCCTTCGGCAGCTCCTACACAGGGGATTGATTTGAAATTTGTCAGTGCGCCTGGCCGTGCCACGGCACCAGTTTGCGCTGCAAGGCGCGCAGGCCCATCTCCATGGCGAAGGCGATCAGGGCGATGACCAGAATCCCCAGCACCACCACATCGGTGACCAGAAATTGCGCGGCCGATTGCACCATGAAACCCAGGCCACTGGTGGCCGCGATCAGCTCAGCGGCGACCAGGGTCGACCAGCCAACCCCCAGGCCAATGCGCACGCCAGTGAGAATGTCCGGCAAGGCGCTGGGCAGAATCACATGGCGAATCAGCTGCGCGCGCGTCGCGCCCAACGACTGCGCCGCGCGCAGTTTTGCCGGGTCGACCGTGCGCACACCGGTCGCTGTGGCAATGGCAATCGGCGCAAAAATCGCCAGGTAGATCAGCAGCACTTTCGACAACTCGCCGATGCCGCACCAGATCACGATCAGCGGCAGATAGGCCAGCGGCGGGATAGGGCGATAGAACTCGATCAGCGGATCGAGCACGCCACGGGCGATGCGGTTGGCGCCGATGGCAATGCCCACCGGCACGGCGGTCAGGATGGCAAAACCCAGGCCCAGACCAATGCGGCTCAGGCTGGCGCCCAAGTGCTGCCACAACGTCGAATCCATGTATCCGGAAGTCGCCAGCAGCCAGCCCTTTTGCAACACGGCAGAAGGTGGCGGCAGGAACAGCGGTTCGATCAGGCCGCTAGCGGTCACCGCCCACCAGATTGCCAACAGGCCGAACAGGGTCAGCAGGCTGATCCAGCGCGTGCTGAGGCTACGGCGTACCGGAATGCTCACCGAAGGGGTTTTCACCGCCGCAGCGGAAACGTCGTAACTGCTCATGCGCGCTCCTGCCGGGGTACGGCGCTGCGTTGCGAGAAGACTTTGCTCAGCACGTGTTCGCGGGTTTCGATAAAACGCGGATCGGATTTGATCGCGCGGGCCGACTCGCCAGCGGCGTAGCGCTGACCGAAATCCAGCTGCAGACGCTCAACGATCTGCCCTGGATTGGGTGCCAGCAGAATCAGGTCTGTGGCGAGGAACACCGCTTCTTCAATGTCGTGGGTAATCAGGAAAACCGGTTTGGCGGTGCGCTGCCAGACTTGCAGCAACAGCTCCTGCATCTGCTCGCGAGTAAATGCATCAAGCGCGCCGAAGGGTTCGTCCATCAGCAGCACGCGTGGATCGGCGGCGAGGGCGCGGGCGAGGCCGACGCGTTGTTTCTGGCCCCCGGACAATTGCCAGATGCGCCGGTCTTCGAAACCGGCGAGATCGACCAGTGCGAGCATTTCCCGAGCGCGCTGCTCGCGTTTGTCCCTGCCGACACCGGCCAGTTCGAGGCCGAAGGCAACGTTGGCGAGCACGTCCTGCCAGGGCAGCAAGGCGTCGTCCTGGAACACCACGCCGCGCTCGGCGCTCGGGCCTTTGACCGGCACGCCGTCAAGGGTGATGCGTCCGGCACTTGGTTCGACGAAACCGGCAATCAGGTTCAACAGTGAAGTCTTGCCACTGCCGGACGGGCCAAGGGCGACCAGCAATTGCTGCGGCCCCAGGGTCAGAGAAATATCCGCCAGCACCGGCTCCGGGCTGCCCGGGTACTGTGCGCTGATGCGCTCCAGCTGTAGCAAGGCCATCGCTGTGATCTCCGGTTCAGTTGGTGATGTATTTGGCGCTGACGTACGGCGCGTAGTCCGGCAGCACGGCTTCGACCTTGCCCTGCTCCTTGAGGAACGCGGCGGTGTCGGTGATGGCTTTGGTGGTCGGCGCGCCGAGGTCACTGACCTGATCCGCCGCCAGCGGGTAGACGTTGCCCTGCAGCAGCAACGGAATGTCGCTGGCCTTGGCGCCGGACAGTTTCACCAATTTGTCGACGTTGGACTGATTCGCCAGCCACGCTTTCGGATCCTTGCGGTAGTCGGCGTAGGCGTCGAGGGTGACCTTGGCAAACGCGGTGACGATGTCCGGATGCTTCTCGGCGAAGTCCTTGCGCACGATCCACGCATCGAATGTCGGCGCGCCGAACTTGGCCAGCTCGCCGGAGGTGATCAGCACTTTGCCGTTTTCCTTGGCCACGCCCAGTGCCGGATCCCAAACGTAAGTGGCGTCGATGTCGCCGCGTTTCCACGCGGCGATAATCGCCGGCGGCGCGAGGTTGAGCACGGTGACTTTCGACGGATCGATGTTCCAGTGCTTGAGCGCGGCGAGCAGGCTGTAATGCCCGGTGGACACGAACGGCACGGCGATTTTCTTGCCGATCAGATCCTGCGGCGTTTTGATGCCGGAGCCGTCGCGCGCGACCAGCGCTTCAGCGGCGCCGATCTGCGTGGCAATCAGGAAGGTTTCCACCGGCACTTTGCGGGTGATCGCAGCGGTCAACGGGCTCGAACCGAGGTAGCCGATCTGCACATCCCCGGACGCGATGGCGGCGATGATGTCGGCGCCGTTATCGAACTTGCGCCAGCTGATGTCGGCCTTGGTGGCTTTCTCGTAGGCCCCGTCGGCCTGAGCGACTTTCGCCGGGTCGACGGTGGTCTGGTAGGCAACGGTGAGATCGGCCGCCTGGGCCAGGAAGCTTGCAGCAGCCAGAGAGGCCACGGCGAGCAGGCGAAGCGGGAAATTCAGTTTCAATTGGGAGCTCCAGATCAGGCGACCGAATGTCGGCGTGAACGGAGACTAAATGATCTAAGAATCTAGAAATAAATAACTTTTTCGAATGAGCTTATGAGCGGAAAAATCTAAGCACAGCGGGCGGTTGGCACTTGTGGCGAGGGAGCTTGCTCCCGCTGGAGGCCGAAGGACTCCCAAATCCGTTAACGCATTTCAGCTGATGCGCCGCGTTGGATAATTTGCGACTGCTGCGCAGCCGAGCGGGAGCAAGCTCCCTCGCCACAGAGAAATTTGATCAGTTACTGATGGCGAGGATGCTCGCCTGATACGCGCCGACAAACACATCGAAATCGCCGACTTCGTTCTGCTCAAGCTCGGTCTGCTGCGCCAGCGACGCCCGGGCCAGTTCTTCAAACTTCGCTTGCTCGTCAGCCGCCAGCGGTTCGCGACGGAAGAACTCGGCATGGACCTGGCTCTGGCGCAGGGAGAACTGCGCGAAGCTTTCCTTGTGCTCGGCCATGGCGGCCAGCACCTGCGCCGATGGCGTCAGGGACGGATCGTTGACCTTGGCCAGTTGGGCATCCAGCGCCTTGCTGTGGGCATCGCCGCCGACGCTCTGATCGAGCATCGCCGCCAGTGGAGCAATCTGCTCGAGCAGCTCGGCCGCCCATTGCTTCATCTCGACCGGCTGACCGTCACGTTGCAATTGCAGGCCCGGACGGCGGCCTTCCTTGACCACGCTGAGGAAGTTCGAGGTGGCGTTGCCACACGAAGTGTTGGTCAGCAGCGGGCTGTCGTTCAGCGCGCAGTACAGCAGGAAAGCGTCGATGAAGCGCGATTCGGTGAGGTCGATGCCCATCGGCAGGAACGGGTTGATGTCCAGGCAGCGCACTTCGACGTATTGAATGCCGCGCGCCATCAGCGCCTGGATCGGCCGTTCGCCGGTGTAGGTCACGCGTTTCGGGCGGATGTTGGAGTAGTACTCGTTTTCGATCTGCAGGATGTTGGTGTTGAGCTGCACCCACTCGCCATCCTTGTGCGTGCCCACTTCAACGTACGGCGCGTAAGGCGTGGCCACCGCTTCGCGCAGGCTGTCGGTGTAACTGGCCAGATCGTTGTAGCAGGGCGTCAGGCCGGCCTGGGCGTTGCTCTGATAACCGAGATCGCTCATGCGCAGGCTGGTCGCGTACGGCAGATACAGCGTGTCCGGATCAAGCTGTTCGAGTTGATGCGAACGCCCGCGCAGGAAACCGGCATCCAGTGCCGGCGATGCGCCGAACAGGTACATCAGCAGCCAGCTGTAGCGGCGGAAGTTGCGAATCAGGGCGATATAGGACACCGACTGGAAATCGCGATCAGTGCCGACGAAGCCTTCGGCCTCGCGCAGCAATGGCCAGAGCTGTTCTGGCAGGGAAAAGTTGTAGTGAATCCCGGCGATGCACTGCATGGTCTTGCCGTAGCGCAGGGCCAGACCCTTGCGATAGACGTACTTGAGCTGACCGATGTTGGAGGTGCCGTAATAGGCGATCGGGATGTCTTCCTCGGCCGGCAACGGGCACGGCATCGATGGACTCCACAGGTACTCGTTGCCGAGCTTGCTGTAGGCAAAGCGGTGAATCTTGTCCAGGCTCGCCAGCGTGTCGGCAGGATCCGGCAGGGCAGGCGTGATGAATTCCAGCAGCGACTCGGAGTAGTCGGTGGTGATCTGTTCGTTGGTCAGCGCGGAACCCAGGGCTTCGGGGTGCGGCGTTTGCGCCAGGCGACCTTCACTGGTCACACGCAGGCATTCACGTTCGATACCGTGCAGGCACTGCTTGAGCAGAGAGAGGTTGGCGCGCTCGCCGAGCAGAGCCAGGCGGCGGTTGAGAAGTTCGCTCAATTTGGATTCCTTCACGCGTCAGTCGCCCCAATATGGGGGTGGGCAGGACGGTCTACAAGGGTGAAGTTGAAACTGGCGTGATCGCCTGGTTTTGTAGCGGCAGGCCATTTGCCGGTCAGTCAAGAACTGCACAATCCCTGTGGGAGCGAGCCTGCTCGCGAAGAGGGTTTTGCAGTCAATATCACCGTCGACTGACATACCGTCTTCGCGAGCAGGCTCGCTCCCACAGGATTCGTTGCGCCGAAATTAACTCAAAATGATGAGCAACATCTACAGGACAGCGAAGGTGCCTTGCGCTTTTGCGACCAGCTTGTCGCCTTGCATCACCTCGGCTTCGACCACCAGCGTGCGCCGGCCCGGGTGGATCACCCGGGCCGTGCACAGCACCTCGCCGTCGGAAACGGCGCGGATGTAGTTGATCTTGCACTCGATGGTTGCGCTCTGCTGATCGAAGCCATGGCTGCTGGAACAAGCCAGGCCCATGGCGATGTCGACCAGACTGAACAGCGCGCCGCCGTGCAGTTTGCCGCCGCGATTGCGCAGCTCGTGCTCAAGCGCCAGGGCGACTTGCGCGACCCCGGTTTCGAGGCTGTGCAGGCGACAGCCCAACAGCTTGAAAAACGCGCTCTCGACGAGCCCGGCCGGCATTTCCATCAGCGTTTCTTCAACTGCTTGGCGTTGGCGAACAGCGAGGCCATCGCGTTGTTCACCGGCGCGGCGGTCGCGGTTTCCTTGCGCGGCGCGTTGCCGGAGGACTGGCGCGGTGCCGAGCCCGGACGCGAGCCACGGGCGCCGTCGATTTTTTCGCCCGGGGTGTCGCTCATGCGCATCGACAGGCCGACGCGTTTGCGCGGGATATCGACTTCCATGACTTTCACTTTCACCACGTCACCGGCCTTGACCGCTTCGCGTGGGTCCTTGATGAACTTCTCCGACAGCGCCGAGATGTGCACCAAACCGTCCTGATGTACGCCGATGTCGACGAATGCACCGAACGCGGTAACGTTGGTTACCACGCCTTCGAGGATCATCCCCAGTTGCAGGTCCTTGAGGTCTTCGACGCCTTCCTGGAACTCGGCGGTCTTGAACTCCGGACGCGGATCGCGACCGGGTTTTTCCAGTTCTTGCAGGATGTCGGTAACGGTCGGCAGACCGAAGGTTTCGTCGGTGAATTTCTTCGGATCCAGACGCTTGAGGAACGCGGCATCGCCGATCAGCGAGCGAATATCACGGTCGGTTTGCGCGGCAATACGCTGCACCAGCGGATAGGCTTCCGGGTGCACCGCCGAAGAATCCAGCGGATTGTCGCCGTTCATCACGCGCAAGAAACCGGCGGCCTGTTCGAAGGTTTTTTCGCCCAGTCGCGCCACTTTCTTCAGCGCCGCACGGGTCTTGAATGCGCCGTGTTCGTCACGGTGAGCAACGATGTTCTGCGCCAGCGTCGCATTGAGGCCGGAGATCCGCGCCAGCAGTGCCACGGAGGCGGTGTTCACATCCACGCCCACGGCGTTCACGCAGTCCTCGACCACCGCGTCAAGACCACGCGCCAGTTTCAGCTGCGAGACATCGTGCTGGTACTGGCCGACACCGATGGATTTCGGGTCGATTTTCACCAGCTCGGCGAGCGGGTCCTGCAGACGACGGGCGATCGACACGGCACCACGGATCGACACGTCGAGGTCCGGGAATTCCTTGGCCGCCAGTTCCGATGCGGAGTACACCGAGGCGCCGGCTTCGGACACCATGACCTTGGTCATCTTCATCGCTGGATATTTTTTGATCAGCTCGATCGCCAGCTTGTCGGTCTCACGGCTGGCGGTGCCGTTGCCGATGGCGATCAGGTCCACCGAGTGCTTGGCGCATAGCGCGGCGAGGATGGCGATGGTCTGATCCCATTTGTTGTGGGGCACGTGCGGGTACACCGTGGCGTGATCGAGCAGCTTGCCGGTGGAGTCGACTACAGCAACCTTGCAGCCGGTGCGCAGACCCGGGTCGAGGCCCAGGGTGGCGCGCGGGCCGGCCGGAGCGGCCAGCAGCAGGTCGTGCAGGTTGTGCGCGAAAACGTTGATCGCTTCGGTTTCGGCGCCGTCGCGCAACTCACCGAGCAGGTCGGTTTCCAGGTGGGTGTAGAGCTTGACCTTCCAGGTCCAGCGCACTACTTCGCTCAGCCATTTGTCCGCCGGGCGGTTCTGGTTCTGAATGCCGAACTGCTGGGCGATCATGCCTTCGCACGGGTGCATGGTGCCGGGCAGCTCATCGCCGACTTTCAGCGCGGAGCTGAGAATGCCTTCGTTGCGACCGCGGAAAATCGCCAGGGCGCGGTGCGACGGCATGCTTTTCAGCGGCTCGTCGTGTTCGAAGTAATCACGGAACTTGGCGCCTTCCTCTTCCTTGCCAGCGATGACGCGGGCACTGAGGATCGCTTCCTGCTTGAGGAAATTACGTAGTTTTTCCAGCAGGGCGGCGTCTTCGGCGAAACGCTCCATGAGGATGTACTTGGCGCCTTCCAGCGCAGCCTTGACGTCGGCCACGCCTTTTTCGGCGTCGACGAAGCGCGCGGCTTCGGTTTCCGGCGCCAGGTTCGGGTCGTTGAACAGGCCGTCGGCCAGTTCGCCGAGGCCGGCTTCAAGGGCGATCTGGCCTTTGGTGCGGCGCTTCTGCTTGTACGGCAGGTACAGGTCCTCGAGGCGCGTCTTGGTGTCGGCGAGCTTGATGTCACGCTCGAGGGCCGGGGTGAGTTTGCCTTGCTCTTCGATGCTGGCGAGGATGCTGATGCGCCGTTCGTCGAGTTCTCGCAGGTAGCGCAGGCGCTCTTCCAGATGACGCAACTGGGTGTCATCGAGGCTGCCGGTCACTTCTTTTCGGTAACGGGCGATGAAGGGAACGGTAGAACCTTCATCGAGTAGCGCGACGGCCGCTTCGACCTGTTGTGGGCGTACGCCGAGTTCCTCGGCGATGCGGCTGTTGATGCTGTCCATAAAACCACCTGACATAGTGTGAAAGCAGGCTCACAGGCACGCTGATAAAGGCCTGGAGGCTGATTGAGCGGCTGGAAAATGGCCGCTGCCTGGATCAAGAGGCTGTCCATTGACCCGTGAAATCGAACAGTTGCTGCACAGGGCCGGAAAAAATACCGGCCACTTACGGTAACGATTCAGACGTTGCCTGGCGCAAAACGCCGCGCATTATAACCAGCGTTCTGTCATTCGGGGGCGTTGCAGGCTGTAGGCATAAACCCCGGTTTTCTGGCAGTGAAGGAAAAATCTGCTAACAATGCACACGGTGCGTATAACGGCAGCTACGCCATAATGCGCGCCGAGCTAAAAGGAGCATCCAATGAGCAGCACTGCACAAACGGCTGAAGGCGAAAAAATTCTTATCGTTGATGACGATCCGGGGCTGAGCAGCCTGCTGGAGCGTTTCTTCGTCAGCAAGGGCTACCGTGCCCGTACCGTTCCGAACACCGAGCAGATGGATCGTCTGCTGGCGCGTGAAGTGTTCAATCTGGTCGTCCTCGACCTGATGCTGCCGGGCGAAGACGGCCTGACCGCGTGCCGCCGCCTGCGTGGCGCGAACAACCAGATTCCGATCATCATGCTCACCGCCAAGGGCGATGAGCTGAGCCGTATCAAGGGCCTCGAACTGGGCGCCGACGATTACCTGGCCAAGCCGTTCAACCCGGACGAGCTGATGGCGCGGGTCAAAGCGGTATTGCGCCGTCAGGCCGCACCGGTACCGGGCGCGCCGGGCAGTGAAGACGAAAACGTCACCTTCGGTGATTACGTGTTGTCACTGGCCACCCGCGAACTCAAGCGGGGCGATGAAGTGCACATGCTCACCACCGGTGAATTCGCTGTGCTCAAGGCGCTGGTGATGAACGCGCGTCAGCCGCTGACCCGCGACAAACTGATGAACCTCGCCCGTGGCCGGGAATGGGATGCACTGGAGCGTTCCATCGACGTGCAGATCTCGCGTCTGCGCCGGATGATCGAACCCGATGCGTCGAAACCGCGCTATATCCAGACCGTCTGGGGCGTGGGCTACGTGTTCGTACCGGATGGCACCGCCACCAAGTGATCGGTGATTTGTAGGAGCGGGTCTGCCGGTATTGGTCGCACGGCCATTGCCACAGACTCGCAATCCGCAATATGCGAGCATTGCTCGCTCCTGCAAGTGTGTAGCGGTTAAAGATGAAAACCCCCGTCTGGTTCCCCCAAAGCTTTTTCTCTCGCACCCTTTGGCTGGTGCTTATCGTCGTGCTGTTTTCCAAGGCGCTGACCCTGGTTTATCTGTTGATGAACGAGGACGTGCTGGTGGATCGCCAATACAGTCACGGTGTCGCTCTGACGCTGCGCGCCTATTGGGCCGCCGATGAAGAAAACCGCGCAAAAATTGCCGATGCCGCGACCCTGATTCGTGTGGTCGGTGCCGGTGTGCCGGAAGGCGAACAGCACTGGCCGTACAGCGAAATCTATCAGCGGCAGATGCAGGCGGAACTGGGTGCCGACACCGAAGTGCGTTTGCGCATGCATTCGCCGCCAGCGTTGTGGGTTCGCGCGCCGAGCCTGGGCGATGGCTGGCTGAAAGTACCGTTGTATCCACATCCGCTGCGCGGTCAGAAAATCTGGAACGTGCTCGGCTGGTTCCTTGCCATCGGCCTCTTGTCCACTGCATCGGCATGGATTTTCGTCAGCCAGCTCAACCAGCCGTTGAAGCGACTCGTCTATGCCGCGCGGCAACTTGGCCAGGGCCGCAGCGTACGCCTGCCGATCAGCGATACGCCCAGCGAAATGACCGAGGTCTACCGCGCGTTCAACCAGATGGCCGAAGACGTCGAACAGGCCGGGCGCGAACGTGAGCTGATGCTGGCGGGGGTGTCCCATGACTTGCGCACGCCGCTGACACGCTTGCGCCTGTCGCTGGAATTGATGGGCGACCACACCGACCTCACCGACGACATGGTCCGCGACATCGAGGACATGGACGCGATTCTCGACCAGTTCCTCGCGTTCATTCGCGACGGTCGCGACGAATCGGTGGAAGAAGTCGACCTCAGTGATCTGGTGCGTGAAGTCGCCGCGCCGTATAACCAGAACGAAGAAAAAGTGCGTTTGCGTCTGGAACCGATCCAGCCATTCCCGCTGCGTCGCGTGTCGATGAAACGCCTGCTCAACAACCTGATCGGCAACGCCTTGAACCATGCCGGCACCGGCGTGGAAGTGGCGGCCTATGTGTCGGGAGATACCAGCGCGCCGTACGTAGTCCTGAGTGTGATGGACCGTGGCGCGGGGATCGATCCGTCGGAGCTTGAGGCGATCTTCAACCCGTTCACCCGAGGCGATCGGGCGCGGGGGGGCAAGGGCACCGGATTGGGATTGGCGATCGTCAAGCGCATTGCGGCGATGCATGGCGGCAATGTCGAATTGCGCAACCGGTCCGGAGGTGGGCTTGAGGCGCGGGTGAGATTGCCGCTGGGATTGATGTTGCCCCGGGATGCTGTGTAGATCAAAAGCCCCTCACCCCCAGCCCTCTCCCAGAGGGAGAGGGGGCCGACCGAAGTGTCTGACGTCATGCATCGACCTGCAAAATTCGGTCGAGTATGGATTCAGTGTTGCTCGTTCAAGTCGGCGTAGTTCTCCGATATCCCCCAATCGGTCCCCTCTCCCTATGGGAGAGGGTTAGGGTGAGGGGCTCTTGCTCTTCGCTTTAGCCCTTGCCCTTGGTCCGGGTCATATTCGGCCCGCCATTCTTTTCCAGGTGTTCGATGATGATCCCGGCCACGTTCTTGCCGGTGGTAGTCTCGATCCCTTCCAGTCCCGGCGACGAATTCACTTCCATCACCAGCGGCCCGTGATTGGAACGCAGGATATCCACGCCCGCCACCGCCAGACCCATCACCTTGGCGGCGCGTAACGCGGTCATGCGTTCTTCCGGGGTGATCTTGATCAGGCTGGCGCTGCCGCCGCGATGCAGATTGGAACGGAACTCGCCCGGTTTGGCCTGGCGCTTCATCGCGGCGATCACCTTGTCGCCGACCACGAAGCAGCGGATATCCGCGCCGCCGGCTTCCTTGATGTATTCCTGGACCATGATGTTCTGCT
Organism: Pseudomonas sp. NDM; assembly: GCF_003105095.1. Taxonomy (NCBI): domain Bacteria; kingdom Pseudomonadati; phylum Pseudomonadota; class Gammaproteobacteria; order Pseudomonadales; family Pseudomonadaceae; genus Pseudomonas; species Pseudomonas sp. NDM. The sequence goes on from NZ_QETJ01000006.1 coordinate 10,627, forward strand.
TCAGGCCCATGAACGCTTCGATCACCGACTCTGCCGCTGTTGCGGTTTCGCACAGCACCACGCCGATGCCCTGAGTGCCTTCGAGCACCTTGATCACCAGCGGTGCGCCGTTGACCATGGCGATCAGGTCGGGAATATCGTCTGGCGAGTGGGCAAAACCGGTGACCGGCAAACCGATCCCGCGTCGCGACAGCAGCTGCAACGAACGCAATTTATCCCGGGAGCGAGCAATGGCCACCGACTCGTTGAGCGGGAACACGCCCATCATTTCGAACTGACGCAACACCGCGCAGCCGTAGAACGTTACCGACGCGCCGATCCGCGGGATCACCGCATCAAAACCTTCCAGCGGTTTGCCGCGGTAGTGGATCTGCGGCTTGTGGCTGGCAATGTTCATGTAGGCGCGCAAGGTGTCGATCACCACCATTTCATGCCCGCGCTCGATTCCGGCTTCGACCAGACGGCGGGTGGAATACAGACGCGGATTACGCGACAGCACAGCGATCTTCATGCAACACCTGTGGAAGAGGTAGATACCGGGAACACCGGCTTGTCTTGTACATATTTGATGCCCGGATTGACCACCAACTGGCCATCGATCAGGGCTTTGGAGCCGAGCAACAGGCGATAACGCATGGACTTGCGGCAGGCCAGGGTGAATTCCACCGGCCAGACCCGATCACCCAGGGCCAGCGTGGTGCTGATCACGTAGCGCACCTGCGCATGGCCATTGGAGCTTTTGATGGTTTTGCGCGTGACCAGCGGGGCTTCGCAGCGCCGGTGCCGCAATTGCACCACCGTGCCCAGATGCGCGGTGAAGCGCACCCATTTCTCGCCGTCGCGCTCGAACGGTTCGATATCGGTGGCGTGCAGGCTGGAAGTGCTGGCGCCGGTGTCGATTTTCGCGCGCAGACCGGCGACTCCCAGGCCCGGGAGCGCCACCCACTCGCGCAGACCAACAACGGTCAAATGATCAAATGTCTTCAAAGAAAAAAACCAAGAGTTAACGCTTCCAGGCCTCGTCTGGCACCCGGGGCAACGCTTTGAACGCAGGTTTGGCGAACCAGTAGCCCTGCATCAGAAATATTCCACAGTCTGCGAGGAAATCCCGTTCCCCGATGCTCTCGATGCCCTCGGCGATGACTGTAACGTTCAACTCCGCACACATTGTGACAATCCCCCGCACGATCACCTGACGGACACGGTCTTGATCGACATCGCGGATCAGCGCCATGTCGAGTTTGATCAGGTCCGGTTGGAAATCAGCCAGCAGATTGAGCCCCGAATAGCCGGCACCGAAATCGTCGATGGCGGTCTTGAAGCCGAATTCGCGGTATTCACGCAGAATATTGGTCAAATGGCGATAATTATCTACGTGCTCGATTTCCAGGGTTTCGAAAATCAGCCGGTCGATCGGAAAGTTGTGTTTTCGTGCGGCCTCCAGCGTGCTGCGAATGCACAGCTCTGGACGGTAGACGGCGTTGGGCAAAAAGTTGATCGACAAGTGTGTCTGCATATTAAGACTGGCCGCACCTTCGATGGCGCGGGTCCGGCAGAGCTGGTCGAAACGGTAGCGGTTGTCTTCTGTAACCTGATTTAACACGGACAGTGCGCCTTCTCCTGCCACGCCTCGCACCAGTGCTTCGTGGGCAAACACGGACTGATCGCGCAGGTCGACGATCGGCTGGAAGGCGAAGGCAAAATCGAAGTCCAGCGGCTCGCTTTGCTGGCAGCCCTGGCAACCGCCCTTGGGCGAGGTCAATGAAGTCGGGAATTTTGTCACTCGGTCACTCCAGGCCGGTCATGCGGCGAAGATCACAGTCTATCTGGTGGGCCGAGTTCTTGCGCCCGACAGAAACGGTAGTACAGTTCCGACTACTGGCTGAACGAGGAATTCATATGGCGCAGAAACAGGAGGAGGACGACAAGGTCCGTCTCGATAAATGGCTATGGGCGGCGCGCTTCTACAAGACTCGTGCCCTGGCCAAAGCAGCGATCGAAAGTGGCAAGGTGCATTGTCGCGGCGAACGCTGCAAACCGGGCAAGGAACCACGCATAGGCGATGAGTTCGAGATTCGCACCGGCTTCGAAGTGCGCACCGTGAGGGTCGAGGCCTTGTCGATCGTGCGTCGGGGCGCACCCGAGGCGCAGACCTTGTACGCCGAGACCGAGGCGAGTATCGCCAAGCGTGAAGCGGCTGCGGCAATGCGCAAGGCAGGGTCGTTGGGCGTGAGCACCGATGGCAAGCCGAGCAAGAAGCAGCGGCGCGATCTGTTCAAGTTTCGCGGTAGCAGCAACGAATGACGTGAGTTGAACACTATTGTGGCGAGGGAGCTTGCTCCCGCTGGCGGCCGAAGGACGCCCTGTACCGTCGAGCAGTGCGCCTCAAGCGACAAATGCACCGACCGGTATGGCGACTGCTGCGCAACCGAGCGGGAGCAAGCTCCCTCGCCACAGGTTCATCAGCGTGCGGCAGACACCACACTCATCCGCGACACTAGCGGCAACTTGCCCAGCAGCGCGAAAACCGGCGCGGTCAGCTTCAACCAGAAGTTCGACGCGTGCCAGGCAAAGGGCGTGTAGTAACCCCAGCCCAACGCCCAGACCGCCAGCAGCACGCCACCGATGTAATCGTCCTGGCCCCAGTGCGCGCCAGCCACCAGGCGCGGCAACATGAACAGCACTGCCAGACCCCAGATCGTGAAAAACTGGCCGACGGTGCGGCTGAACACGCCCATGAACAACGCCCAGATCAACAGCACCGAGGCATGATCACCCGGGAAACTCTGGCCCGAACGATCCTTCAGCTCCCAGGTTTTTTCCAGATGCGGAAAGTAATCGCTGATGTGCACGGCGCCCTCGATCACCATCGACGGGCTGCTGTGCTGCCAGCCCATGTGATCGGCGAATTTGGAAAACAGCGCGCGAATCACCACCATCAACAGCAGGATCGAGAAAAAACCGAAGAATGCGCGGCGCACGTCGATTGCCCTGAAGACCCAGTCGCCCTTGATCAGCAGCGTCAGCAGAATCAGGCCAACGACAATGTCGAACGGACGCAGACTTGCAATTGCCCAGATGTGGAGCCATATCGGGTTGCTGGCCAGCGGTGCATTCAGCGAGCGGAACAGCCACTCGTCGAAAATCACACACAGCATCTGACCGGTAGGCCATAACCAGAAAGCCAGTAGCGCCAACGGCACTACGTTACACAGAACCAGCCGGCCGAGGTTCCACCTTGATTGGAACAAACCCGGATTGTTCATAAAATGCCTCCCATGGCGAAAAGCGCCGGCACCAAAAAAAGTGCCAGCAAGCGCAAATTTTCACGTTTTGTAACCATTTTGTCATCACATTCAGATACCCAGACCTATGACCGACCTAGCGGATACCGATTTCACTCAACGCTTCATCTTCGATGACAGCGACACTCGCGGCGAACTGGTAGCGCTGGAGCGCAGCTACGCCGAAGTCCTCGCCAAGCACCCGTACCCGGAGCCAGTCGCGCAGTTGCTCGGCGAACTGATGGCGGCCGCGTCGTTGCTGGTCGGCACGCTGAAGTTCGATGGCTTGCTGATCTTGCAGGCGCGTTCGGAAGGGCCGATTCCGCTGCTGATGATCGAGTGCTCCAGCGAGCGCGAAATCCGTGGCCTGGCGCGCTATGACGCCGAGCAGATCGCGGCGGACGCCACCCTCAGCGACCTGATGCCGAACGGCGTTCTCGCCCTGACTGTCGATCCGACTGTGGGCCAGCGCTATCAGGGCATTGTCGATCTCGACGGCGAAACCCTCTCCGATTGCTTCACCAATTATTTCGTCATGTCGCAGCAAGTCGGCACGCGCTTCAAGCTGTTCGCCGACGGTCGTCGTGCCCGTGGCCTGCTGCTGCAGCAATTGCCCGCCGATCGCTTGAAAGACGAAGAAGAACGGGCCGCCAGCTGGCAGCACCTCACCGCACTGGCCAGCACTTTGAGCGCCGATGAGCTGCTCAGCCTGGACAATGAAACCGTGCTGCATCGCCTGTACCACGAAGAGCAGGTGCGCCTGTTCGATGTGCAGCATCTGCGCTTCAGTTGCAGCTGCTCGCGGGAACGCTCTGGCAATGCGCTGGTCAGTCTTGGGCTGGAAGATGCGCTGGCGCTGGCAGCCGAGCAGGGCGGCAAAGTCGAGATCGATTGCCAGTTCTGCAATCAGCAGTACCTGTTCGACGCGGCCGATATCGCTCAATTGTTCGCTGGCGCGGGCGTCGATACGCCGTCAGATACCCGTCACTAAAACGGTTCAGCGCAGGTAAATTCACTGCGTAATGACGGAATATCGCCGTTACGACGGGAGGACCCTACTCTTTTTGGGCTTTTCTGGCATAATCCGGCCCACTTTTTTCGCGGTAGTAGTGCACGACTTTCTACTACAAAACGTTTGGAGCACACTCGGCCACTGGCCGACGGGGAACCTCATGACGCAAGCCAATAACGCCGTGTACACCGATCTGAGTGTTGATGATCTGGTAAAAGAAGCCCTGAATCGCGGTGAAGGCGAGCTTGCCGATACCGGCGCTCTGGTTGTTCGCACCGGTCACCGCACCGGCCGTTCGCCAGTCGACCGTTTCATCGTTGAAGAGCCTTCCACCCAGGCCGCTATCGCCTGGGGCCCGATCAACCGCAAGTTCCCGGCCGACAAGTTCGATGCCCTGTGGGCTCGCGTCGAGGCCTTCAACAATGCGCAAGAGCACTTCGTTTCCCACGTGCATGTAGGCGCGGCGGAAGATCACTACCTGGCCGTGAAAATGACCACGCAGACTGCCTGGCAGAACCTGTTCGGTCGTTGCCTGTTCATCAACCCGGCCCAGTACAACCCGGCTGGCCGCGAAGAATGGCAAGTGCTCAACGTCGCCAACTTCGAGTGCGTGCCTGAGCGTGACGGCACCAACTCCGACGGCTGCGTGATCATCAACTTCGCGCAGAAAAAAGTGCTGATCGCCGGCATGCGTTACGCCGGTGAGATGAAGAAAGCGATGTTCTCGGTGCAGAACTTCCTGCTGCCGGCCGCTGACGTGCTGCCAATGCACTGCGCTGCCAACATCGGCGAAGACGGCGACGTGACCCTGTTCTTCGGTCTGTCGGGCACTGGTAAAACCACTCTGTCGGCCGACGAAAGCCGTTACCTGATCGGTGACGACGAACACGGCTGGGGCGAAGGCGTGGTGTTCAACATCGAAGGCGGTTGCTATGCCAAGTGCATCGACCTCTCCGAGAAGAACGAGCCGGTCATCTGGAAAGCCATCAAGCACGGCGCGGTGCTGGAAAACGTCGTCATCGACGATGCCAAGCACGCCGACTACGCCGATGTCAGCCTGACCCAGAACAGCCGAGCGGCGTATCCGCTGGAGCACGTTGCCAAGCGTTCCGAGAAGAACCTGGGTGGCGAGCCAAACGCGGTGATCTTCCTGACCTGCGACCTGACCGGCGTACTGCCGCCAGTGTCGATCCTCAACGAAGAACAAGCGGCCTACCACTTCCTGTCCGGCTACACCGCACTGGTGGGCTCGACTGAAATGGGTTCGGGCAGCGGCATCAAGTCGACCTTCTCGACCTGCTTCGGCGCACCGTTCTTCCCGCGTCCGGCTGGTGAATACGCCGAGTTGCTGATCAAGCGCATCCGCGGCTTCGGCTCCAAGGTCTACCTGGTCAACACCGGCTGGACCGGCGGTGGCTACGGCGTCGGCCAACGCTTCAACATCCCGACCACCCGCGCAGTGATCGCCGCGATCCAGAGCGGCGCGCTGATCGGTGCAGCCACCGAACACCTCGACACCATCAACCTCGACGTGCCACTGGCCGTACCGGGCGTCGACACCAACCTGCTCAACCCACGCAACACCTGGGCTGACAAGGCGGCGTACGACGAGGCAGCGAAGGCACTGGCCGGTCTGTTCATCGAGAACTTCAAGAAATTCGAAGTGAGCGACGCGATCAAGGCTGCTGGGCCGAAGTTGTAAGTAGTGGTTTGCAGTGAATAAAAAACCGCCCTTTGGGGCGGTTTTTTATTTCCGATCTGAAATGTAGCTTGGTTGGACTCAAAGACTTGGCTTGCCCTGGCTATCTGTCAATCAGCCAGTGCACTCAGCACATGGACAGGATCGTTATGAATGGCCTTGAGTAGTGCTTTGGCCGGCCCAGTCGGCTGACGACGACCTTGCTCCCAATTGCGTAACGTCCCGAGCTGGACATCAATCAAGGCTGCGAACTTTGCCTGCGTCATTCCCGTCGCTTTGCGAATCTGTTTAACCTGTAATGCATCCACATGAAATTCGCGGGAAGGTTTTTTTTCACCCCGAAGAATCTCATCCATTTCCTGCACGCTTTCCATCAGCTCATCAAAAAATTTGCTCATGGTTACCTCCAGTTTCCAATCATGGCCTTCAGTGCTTTCCGTTCGTCATGAGTAAGATCCTGCTGCTCATTTTTTGAGTAAATCATCAAGAACGCGATCTGTGATGCTGAAACGAAGTGGTAGTAGATAACCCGTGCTCCACCTCGTTTACCGTGGCCTTTGGAGGCGACTCGTGCTTTACGCACCCCCCGGTCCCTTCGATTACATCGCCAATGGAAGGGTCTGCGACCAGCTGCTTTTGAAAGGTGGCGTAGGCATCGTCGTCCAGTAACTCTCTTACTCGGCGGGTAAAGACTGAAGTCTCAATAAAAATCATGGTCAATGTACGCCAGTGACTTACTTTCAGGCAATGCTGAAGTGTTGATGAGGATGATTGGTGCTTGATCGCCGACAGGGATCGGCGGTGATAAGGCTGCTCGGCTTAGGCCGGCGCTTTCCAGTTGAGCATTTGTGTCTGTGCGACTTGCAGCAGGTCGCAGCCGTCCTGGGTCAGCAGGTACAGGGCGTGGGTGATGTGGGGGATGTCTTCGACGTCGGCTTGTTTGAAGCTCAGGCAGTACAGGGTTTGCAGAAGGTCGCTGGAGGCGCGCAGGCGCTGGACGGCGCACTCGAGGATGTCCTGCGGGTTGGCTTGTGTGTCGATGATCAGCGGTTTGCTGTCGGTGAGGTTTGATTCGAGTGGGCGGTAGCGATCGGTGGTGTATTGACTGCGTGCTTTCATTTTTCGACCCTCAGATGCTGCAAATGAAGCCGCCACATCGTGACCAAGCGACAGGAGGCGACTGTGTTCGGGTTGGTCAACCGGTGAGGATCGTGCACATACCCGGCACACCCGAGGGTGTCCCAAACACAGTCACCATAAACTGCAGGCAAATGAGTGCCCGCAGCATACAGTGCATGCGTATACACGAACCAATCGGGTGACCAAGCCCGAGTCGCTGAACACACAGCGACACCCACGACTATAGGTTCGCACCACCAACTCGCGATAGCCGACAAGGCATCACGTGAAGTAGGAACGGGACGAACTCTTTGCCGGACGTTGCTATCGATTCTTCAACGTTTTTCAACGCAGATGCTGGTAACCGGAAATATCCAGCAGGCTCGTGGTCAGTCCGGTTGCCGGCCGGTAGATCGTGCCTTTGACTGCCGAGAACGGCACGCCTTTGCTGCCCAGCGAGACATAGCGCTCGCCTTTGTCCAGCTCGGTGAAATAGGTGTAGGACTGGCTGTGCATCTTCTTGTAGCGAGCTTCGTCGCTGACGATGGCGCCGGTGAATCGGAGCAGGTCGGCATTGCTCAGGTTGAGGGTCTTGCTCAGTGGGACGCCCCAGCGTTTGAGGCAGGTTTCGGCGAAATGGCGAACGATGCGGCCGGGCTCGATCAGGGCGTTGAGGTCGCTGCCGCTGGTGGGGTCGCCCCCAAGGGCTGTAGCGTTGCCAGCGAGGGTGGCGTGGCGACCGGCCATTGGGTAGATCGAGGTCCTGGTACCCGTGGCTGTTTGTGGAATCACGCAACTGAAGCCTTTCGAGCGCTCGTCGCGGGCATAGAAAGCGATGTATTCCTTGACGTTGGACTGAAGTTTCACCCGGTTTTCCTGAAAGTTGCCGATACCCGGAACTGGATCAATCGCAAATATATTCACCGGAATATGTTTGAGGGCAGCGTCCTTGAACATGGCATTGGCCAACATGTGGCAACTGATCCCCCCACGGCTCCAGCCGACCATATTGACTCGGGTGGGAATGATGCTGTCCTTGCGGAAAGTCTTGATGATCTGTTCCTGTAATTTCTGCTGCGTGATACTCCGCTCGCCATAGTTGTATTGGCGCCACAACCAGGAGCCTTCCACTTTCACATCTTCAATAGGAATGCCTGCGGCTTTCAGACGGTTATATTCTGCCTCGGTAAGTTGTTTACGCTGCCAGTCGCATTTGCCTTTGATGACATTTATGGCGTGTTGCACGTTTTCGTCCCAGCCTTTACCGAACAGGGTTCCAGACAGGCCGTATTCGGAGGTCTTGGTGAACAGGTCATCGGCTTGCAGATTGCCGCTGCCAGGGCCGTCGACGACGATCCAATCGGCAAATTCGCGTCCGCCGTGGTGTGCAGCAAGCGTAGAAACGATTTCGCCATCCCAGAAGCTTTTATGTTTGTCATCAAACTTGTTGGAACCGGTACCGCAGAAAAAAATGGTTAACGTTGTCATGTTGTTGCTCTCGTTTGTTTTAAGAGCAAGTAAATTAGTTTGAGTGGGTTCGCTTGATAAAGTGCTTGGTTGTTTCGATTCTTGTAGATTCGAATAAATCTGTTTTTTGTTTTTTCTGTAATGAAAGTTTTATTGAGCGGAATCGTTAGTTGTCCGGATACTTTATCTACCTGACGATCCCTCGTGTACGCTTGATACCCTGTATCATTCCGTATCGATTTGCCCCCAACCTTTTCTCGACTCGCTGCGATCGTCCGCTAGGCTTTGGGCATGGCAGCAGTCAAAGGAGTGACAGCGAATGCACAACACCCTGGAACAGGTTTTTGGTTATCCACAGTTTCGACCCGGTCAGGAGGCCGCCATCAGCGCGGTGCTGGCGGGGCGCTCGGCGGCGGCGATCTTTCCCACCGGCTCCGGCAAATCGCTTTGCTACCAACTGCCGGCCCTGCTGCTACCGCATCTGACCTTGGTGGTCTCGCCGCTGCTGGCGTTGATGCAGGATCAACTGGCGTTTCTCAAGCGTCACGGCATCTCGGCAGGCAGTATCGATTCGGCGCAGAGCCGCGAGGATGCCAACGACGTCATGGCCCGTGCGCGTTCGGGCGAGCTGAAAATTCTGATGATTTCCGTCGAGCGCCTGAAAAACGAGCGCTTCCGCAATTTTCTGCAACAGGTGCCGATCTCGTTGCTGGTGGTCGATGAAGCACACTGCATTTCCGAGTGGGGCCACAACTTTCGTCCCGACTACCTGAAACTGCCGGACTACCAGCGCCAGTTCAACATCCCCCAGGCCCTGCTGCTTACCGCTACGGCCACACCGAAAGTCATCGCCGACATGCAGACCAAGTTCGCCATTGCCCCGGCAGATGTGGTGACCACTGGTTTTTACCGACCCAACCTCAACCTGCTCGTTGAGCCTGTGCGCGGCCACGACAAGCGCCGGCGGCTGGTGGAATGGATGGCCGAGCGCCCCGGGCAACCGAGCATTGTCTACGTCACGTTGCAGAAGACCGCCGAGCACATTGCCGAGCATCTCGAGCGCAACGGTATCCAGGCCGAGGCTTACCACGCAGGTTTGCCCCACGATCAGCGTGAGGACATTCAACGCCGCTTCATGGCCGGGCAGTCCAATTGCATCGTCGCCACCATTGCCTTCGGCATGGGCATCGACAAGAGCGACATTCGCAACGTCGTGCATTTCGATCTGCCCAAATCCATCGAAAACTACAGCCAGGAAATCGGTCGTGCCGGCCGTGACGGTCAGCCCTCTGACTGCCTGGTGCTGGCCAATCGCGACAGCCTCAATGTGCTGGAGAACTTCGTTTACGGCGACACACCCGAGCGCGATGGCATTCGTTATGTACTCGATGAACTGAAAGCTTCGGTGCCTGAGGGGCAGTGGGAGTTTCTGCTCGGGCCATTGGCGGATCAGAGCAATATTCGCTCGTTGCCACTGAAGACGTTGCTGGTGCAGCTGGAACTGCGCGGTCTGATTGCTCCGCGTTACGCCTATTACGCCGAGTATCGCTTCAAATATTTGCTCGAGCCGGAGGCACTGCTCAAGCGTTTTGAAGGCGAGCGCAGGGATTTCGTGGCGGCGATCATCAGAACGTCCGCGAGAGCACGCACTTGGGCCACGGTAGATTTCGAGGCGATGTACTCGCAGTATTCCGCCGAGCGCAATCGCGTGGTGACAGCGCTGGATTACTTCCAGGAAAGAGGCTGGGTCGAGCTTGAGAGCAAGCAGATGACCGAGGTTTACAGCCTGCTGCACAGTGATTTTGCCAGCGATGCCCTGAGCGCTGAGCTGCACGAGTATTTCACCCGCCACGAACAGACTGAGGTGGCGCGGATTCACGCCATGCTCGAGGTGTTCGCCACCGAGCGCTGCCTGGGTTATCGCCTGGCCGAATATTTCGGTGATCACAATGCCCCCGAGCGTTGTGGCCATTGTTCGGTGTGTCACGGCCATGTCGCCCGGTTGCCCGAGCCGCCAGCGTTGCCGCCGCTTGTGGATAAAAAATTCGCAGAATTGTGTGGTGAATTTATCCACAGGCATGAGCAGCACACTGGGCGCATTCCGTCGGCCGAACGCCTGACGCGATTCCTCTGCGGTATCAGCGTACCTTTGTTCACCAGGCTCAAGGCGCGCGCGATTCCAGGATTCGCAGCGCTGGAGGAGTATCCCTACGCTGAAGTCCGGGAATGGGCAGACAATCACTTGCTCGATTAGGCAGAGGATCTGTGGGCGCTGCATCCATCCGCTGAATGTCGATCATCACGCTAATAGACTTCAAAAAGCGTCGTGGCCTGACTAAGGTTGGAATCTGTCTTCGGGCCACTCACAAGAGAACAACATGAGCCAGACATCCTTCGAAATCCAGCAGGCTGCGGTGATCGGCGCAGGCACCATGGGCCGTGGCATTGTCATGTGCCTGGCCAATGCCGGCGTGAGCGTGCAGTGGGTGGATAACAATCCACAGATGCTCGAGCAGGCGCTGATGGCGGTCGCCGAAACTTATGCACACAACGTGCGTCAGGGCCGCATCGATCAGGCCGAAGCGGATACCCGTATCGCTCGCGTCTCTGCGGCGGCGGATTACGCGACGATCCGCAATGTCGACCTGGTGATCGAAGCGGTGTACGAAAACCTCGAGCTCAAGCAGAAGATCTTTCGTGAGCTGGATGGCCTGCTCAAGCCTGAGGCTCTGCTGGCGAGCAACACCTCGGCGCTGGACATCGACGCCATTGCCGCTGCGACCCGGCGCCCGGCACAGGTGCTGGGCCTGCACTTCTTCAGCCCGGCGCACATCATGAAACTGCTGGAAATCGTACGCGGCGCGCAAACGTCGCCGGCGGCACTCGAAGCCGCCTTGGCCCTCGGCAAGCGTATGGGCAAGGTCAGCGTGGTGTCGGGCAACTGCCACGGTTTTATCGGCAATCGCATGCTGCATCCGTATGTACTCGAAGCGCGCAAGATGCTTCTCGAAGGCGCTTATCCACAGCAGGTGGACTCCGCGCTGCAAGGTTTCGGCTTCGCCATGGGGCCGTTTCGCATGTACGACGTGGTCGGTATCGACCTGGAGTGGCGTGCTCGGGAGCTCGCTGGCAAGGGCCAGGATGCGCCGGAGGTCCAGATCGATAACCGCCTGTGCGAAATGGGCCGGTTCGGGCAGAAGTCCGGTAATGGTTATTACCACTACGAGCCGGGCAGTAGGCAGGCCGAGCAGGATCCCGAGGTCGAGGCACTGGTGCTGCGGGTCAGTGAAGAGCTGGGTTTCCAGCGTCGCGACATCGGTCCTGAAGAAATCCTTGAGCGCTGTTTGCTGGCGCTGGTCAATGAAGGCGCGAAGATCCTGCAGGAGGGCATTGCCGGCTCGGCCCATGACATCGATCTGGTGTACTTGAATGGCTATGGTTTTCCAGCGGAGAAGGGTGGGCCGATGGCCTGGGCGGATCAACAGGGGCTGGCGGATATCCATCAGCGCCTGCTGGCGCTGGAGACGCGCCAGGGCGATCAGTGGAAGCCGGCGCGGCTGATTGGCGAGCTGGCGGCGCAGGGGAAGGGGTTTGCTGATCGCTGAACAATGCTGTGATTGATACATCGCCTTCGCGAGCAGGCTCGCTCCCACAGGTTCGCGCCTTTCAATATTGGAGCGAGCCTGCTCGCGAAGGTGCTGCCACGGTTTGAATTAGACTCGCCGAAAAATCCGAAGGAATCCCTGCTCAATGTCCAGCCCGACCCCGCAACGCTCCGACTACCCCCACTTTCAGCCCATCACCACACGCTGGCACGACAACGATGCCTACGGTCACGTCAACAATGTCACCTACTACAGCTTCTTCGACACGGCGGTGAACACTTATCTGGTTCAGGTCGGCGGCCTGGATATTCATGACGGCGAAGTAGTGGGATTCGTGGTCAGTTCGGCGTGCGATTACTTTGCCTCGATCGCTTTCCCCGATCTGATCGAGATCGGACTGCGGGTCGGCAAGCTGGGCAACAGTTCGGTGCAGTACGAGCTGGCGGTGTTCAAGGTCGGCGAAAGCGAGGCGCGTGCGGCGGGGCGGTTTGTGCATGTGTTTGTCGATCGGGCGAGCAATCAGCCGGTGCCGATTCCTGCAGGTCTGCGCGGGGCGCTGGAACGGTTGGTCATCTGATCGCGCAAAAAAAATCGCAGCCCAAGGGGCTGCGATTTTCGTTCAAGCTTTCGCCTCAATGGTGGCGATAGTACTTGTGATGCTTGCGGTGGCCGTAAGCGTGGCCGCGACCCGGGTGACCACGGTCGCGGTAGTAGCGACGGTCATCATGGCGACGGTCGTAACGACGATCATCGTCGTCGCTCTTGTTGCCCATGTAGTTACCCAGCGCGCCGCCCGCGCCGCCACCTGCGGCAGAGCCGATCAGGCTGCCGGTGGTGCCGCCAAGACTGCGGCCAACCACGTTACCGCCGGCTGCACCCAGTGCACCGCCGATGGCCGCTTCGCCACGGCTGCGCTTGTCTGCGCCGACCGCACTACCACCCGCGCCGCCCAGGGCTGCGCCGATGGTGGAACCTGTATTGCCGCCTAACGATTGACCGACGACCGAGCCAAGAACCCCGCCCAATGCGCCGCCCACACCTGCTTCGGTGGTGCCTCCGGCAGAAGCGAAGCCACTGACCAGGCCAAGGGACAACAAGAGAATCGAGGAGAACTTCATAGAGGATGAGCCTCAAAGGGATGACGGCGCCGATCCTGAGGCTCTGCATTGGGCGTGACAATCAAAATCCGACGAATAACACGACATGTATACAATATTGCAAGTTACTGTTTTTTCACCGGAACTTAACCGATTTTCGCCGGTCTTTAGCTACTTCGGACAGGCCGTTTTTATTCAAAAACGGCCTTTTTTGTGGGCGGTCGAAAAATGTTGAGTACCGAGACATTCGGTGAATCGGCTACCGCCATCGCGAGCAGGCTCACTCCTGCAGTGACCGCGTTTCTACAGACAGGACACGGTCAATTGTAGGAGTGAGCCTGCTCGCGATAGCAATCGTCCAGTCACCGCATCAAGCAGACTTGGCCATGATCAACCCAGTCTCACTCGCCGCTTCCAGCCGGATCGCGATGAACTTCGAGGTCGGCGTATGGCTGCCATCGCCAGTGCTTTCAAGCGGCACCAGCGGATTGACTTCCGGATAGTACGCCGCCGCCTGCCCGGCAGGAATGTCGAACGCCAACAATGTAAACCCTTTCACCCGGCGCTCGCGACCGTCGTCCCAGATCGACACGATGTCAGCCTTCTGCCCCGGACGGAAGCCCAGACGAATGATGTCGGCCTCGTTGGCGAACAGCACGTCACGTTGGCCCTTCACGCCGCGATAACGGTCATCAAGTCCATAAATCGTCGTGTTGTACTGATCGTGAGAGCGCATCGATTGCAAAATCAGATCCGGCACCTGGCCGGTCGCACGAGTGCGCTCGTGGACCAGATCTTTCGGCAACTGGTTGGCGCGGAAGTTGGCCCGGCCTGACGGCGTGTTCCACTTGCGTGCACCAGCGGAATTGCCCAGATAGAAGCCGCCCGGGTTTTTGATCTTCTCGTTGAAGTCTTTGAAGTTCGGGATGGTGTCGGCGATCAGTTCGCGGATGCGCCCGTAATCGGCCACCAGCCAGTTCCAGTCGACCGGTTGGCTGCCCAGAGTGGCGGCAGCGATGCCGGCGATGATCGACGGCTCCGAGCGCATCTGGTTCGACAGCGGCTGCAATTGGCCGTTGGAAGCGTGGACCATGCTGAACGAGTCCTCCACGGTCACTGCTTGCGCGCCTTCGGCCTGGATGTCGATATCGGTACGCCCCAGGCACGGCAGGATCAGCGCATCCTTGCCGTGAGCGAGGTGGCTGCGGTTGAGTTTGGTGCTGATCTGCACGGTCAGGTCGCAGTTGCGCAGTGCTTCAAAGGTACGCGAGCTGTCCGGGGTGGCCTGGGCAAAGTTGCCGCCCAACCCAATGAACACCTTGGCGCGACCTTCGGCCATCGCATGAATCGCCTCGACCACGTTGTGGCCGTTATGACGCGGCACCTTGAACTGGAAGCGACGTTCCAGCGAATCGAGGAACGCCACCGGCGGACGCTCGTTGATGCCCATGGTGCGGTCGCCCTGCACGTTGCTGTGACCGCGTACCGGGCACAGACCGGCGCCCGGCTTGCCGATGTTGCCGCGCAACAACATCAGGTTGGCGATCTCCTGAATGGTCGGCACCGAATGGCGGTGCTGGGTGATGCCCATGGCCCAGCACATGATCACGTTCTTGCCTCTGGCGTACATGCGCGCGGCTTGCTCGATCTCGACCAGCGTCAGGCCGGACTGCTCGACGATCTGCTCCCACGAGGTGTCGTCGACAGTGGCGAGATACTCCAGCACGTTGGCGCTGTGGGCATTGAGGAAATCATGGTCGAACACCGCCGGCTCGCCAGCCTTCTGCGCATCGCGCTCCCATTGCAGAAGGAACTTGGCCATGCCGCGCAGCACGGCCATGTCGCCGCCGAGTGCCGGGCGGAAGTAGGCGGTGTTGGTCGGCTTGTCGCCGTTGGTGAGCATTTCGATCGGGTGCTGTGGATGCTGGAAACGCTCCAGGCCCCGCTCCTTCAGCGGGTTGATGCACACCACCTGGGCACCGCGTTTCACCGCTTCACGCAACGGTTCGAGCATGCGCGGATGGTTGGTGCCGGGGTTCTGGCCCCAGACGAAAATCGCGTCGGCGTGTTCGAAGTCATCGAAGGTCACCGTGCCTTTGCCGACACCGACGCTCTGCGCCAGCGCCACGCCGCTGGCCTCGTGGCACATGTTCGAGCAGTCAGGAAAATTGTTGGTGCCGTAAGCCCGCACGAACAACTGATACAGATACGCCGCTTCGTTGCTGGCGCGGCCCGAGGTGTAGAACTCGGCCTGATCCGGGCTCGGCAGATTGCGCAGGTGCTTGCCGATCAGGGCGAAGGCATCCTCCCAACTGATCGGCTTGTAGCGATCGGACTCGGCGTCGTAAACCATCGGCTCGGTCAGACGGCCCTGATATTCCAGCCAGTAGTCGCTCTGCTCCAGCAGCGACGTGACGCTGTGCTTGGCGAAGAATTTCGCATCGACGCGGCGCTTGGTCGCTTCCCAGTTCACCGCTTTGGCGCCGTTCTCGCAGAACTTGACCATGCCGCTTTCCGGCGAATCACCCCAGGCACAACCCGGGCAGTCAAAGCCGCCGTTCTGGTTGGTCTTGAGCATCATGCGCAGGTTTTTCAAGGCGTTGTCGCTGGTCAACCATGCCTGGGCCACACTGATCAGGGCGCCCCAGCCGCCGGCGGCGCCTTTGTAAGGCTTGTAGCGCGGAACAGGTTTCTGGTCGGCTTGATGATGTTGGCTCACGCTTGATTCTCCATCGCGGGGCTGTACACCCGCGGCGCACTTTTCTGCGGCAGGTGGATGAGATTGAGGTTGTGGCGCCGGGCCCATTGCACGGCCAGGCCGGTGGGTGCCGACAGGCTGACCAGGGTCTGGATGCCGGCACGCAGGACTTTCTGGATCAGTTCGAGGCTGCAACGGCTGGTGACAATCGCCAGCCCACCCTCGGTTGAAATTTTCTGGCGAATCAGACCGCCGATCAGCTTGTCCAGCGCGTTGTGCCGGCCGATGTCCTCGCGGCCGAGCAGCAATTCACCGCTGGCATTCATGAACACCGCCGCATGCACCGCGCCGCAGTGCTGGCCCAGCGGCTGGAACGCGCCGATGCGCTGGCGCAAGCCGTCGAGCCATTCGATCGGTGGCAAGGCTGCGCCCGGCAACACTTTAAGATCGGGCAACGCCTGTTCCACCGCTTCGACGCCGCAGAGTCCGCAACCGCTGGTGCCGGCCAACTGCCGACGCTGCTGCTTGAGATTCCAGAACGCCCGGTTGGCGATGGTCACCTGCGCGTATTGCGCCGAGCCTGCACCCGTCAGTTGCAGATCATAGATATCGCTGGCGTCTTCGATGATGCCGCTGCCAAGACTGAAACCGACGATGAAATCTTCAAGGTCAGTCGGGGTGACCAGCATCACTGCCTGACTGATGCCGTTGTAGGCGATCGCCAACGCAACTTCCTCGGCCAGCGCGGTGCTGGCCGATGCCTCGAAGGATAAATCGCTGTAGCTGTAGGTCTGGCTGGCGGCAGGCGCGGGCGTTTCGATTGCTGGCGCCGCGCAGGCAGGACGCTTGGCGTTCATGGCATCACCGACGGTTTGATCTAGGTCAAGACTAGGCGCGGCAAGTTGTCGCGTCTAATCGCTATTACCGATCTACCGATAGATGCCGTCGATCAAGCGTCTTTTGGCGATTTTTGATACAGCGCGAAACACGCCTCAGCCAGCGCTGAGCGCGGCGCACCACGGCGCATGATCAGGCCCAGCGGAGCGAGGGTGTGGGCATTCTCGATGGGTTGCAGACGCAGATGATCGGCGAGGGTTTCCGCGCCGCCGTCGAGCGGCATGATCGCGCAACAAAAGCCGCCGTGTACCGCTTGCAGCAATTGATGCACGGCGTCGGTTTGCAGCAGCGGCTGCGGCGTCAGGCCCCGACTGTGGAAGTTGTGGTCGATGGACTGGCGAAAATGCATGCCGCTGGTGAGCATGCACAGCGGCAGCTCGATCAGCGATTCCCAGCTCAGGGGCGCTTCGCCGAAGCTGAACGAGCGCTCGTCGTAGAGCAGGCCCATGCGGGTCTCGTTGAAGGCCAGCGAATCGAAGCGCTCACTGTCCAGACGCTCCAGATAGGAAACGCCGATGTCGATGCGGTTGTTCGCCAAGTGTTCGAGCACCTGCTCGGAGCTTAGCGAGGACAGCTCGAAGCGCAGTTCCGGGTGCGCTGCGTGCAGACGCTGCATCAGCGGTAACGGATCGAAACTCGACAGCGGCACCACACCCAGGCGCAGCGTACCGATCAGATTGCCGCGACAGGCCGCCGCTTCCGCCTGCAAGCCGTCGTAGGCCGCCAGTACCGTGCGCGCCCAGGCCAGCACACGCTCGCCCGGCGCGGTGAAGCCTTCGAAGCGCTGGCCGCGGTTGACCAGTGGCAGATCAAGTTCTTCTTCAAGGCTGCGCAAACGCATCGACAGGGTCGGCTGGGTGATGTGGCAGCGCGCGGCGGCCTGGCCGAAATGGCGGGTTTCGTCGAGGGCGATGAGGAATTTCAGCTGCTTGATGTCCATCTTCGCTCCGGGCGGTTGGCGGGGTGTGGCGATTCTACCGCCTGCGGCGCGGCAGCGTCATTGGTCGGACTGGAACCGGGTTTGGCCGGGGTGGTCTAGGCTTGGACGACTGGAACCCAAATCAAGGAGTGTGTGCTATGAGTCTGTTGAGCTTTGTGAAAGAGGCCGGTGAGAAGCTGATTGATCTGTTGACCCCAGGCAATGCCAATGCGAGTGAGCAGTTGAAGGAACATATCAGCAAGGTCGGGTTGGGCAATCCCAACGTGCAGGCGACCGTGGATGGCGACAAGGTGACGGTGACCGGTGAAGTGGCGAGCCAGGAAGAAAAGGAAAAGGTTCTGCTTGCGCTAGGCAACATTGCGGGCGTAGGCAGCGTCGATGATCAGATCACCGTGACCGGCCCGGTTGTGGCGGCCGCCGAGCTTGTCGAGGTCAAGGCAGGTGACACGCTTAGTGCGATCTCACTGCGCGTCTATGGCAATGCCAACCAGTACCAGAAAATATTCGATGCCAATAAACCGATGCTCAAGGATGTGAACAAGATCTATCCGGGACAAAAACTGCGCATTCCAAAATAACGCAGTCATGTAGGAGCTGCCGAAGGCTGCGATCTTTTGACTTTGATTTTTAAAACCAGGATCAAAAGATCGCAGCCTTTGGCAGCTCCTACAGGGATCAGAGTCCGGTAATGAGCTCGCGATAATCCCCGACTGCGGCGAACTCCGCCGTGTCCTTCGGCCCTTTGCGGCTGTCCGGTTCTTTCACTGCGAGCAAATGCGCCACGCCAAAATCCCGTGCACTGCGCAGGATCGGCAAGGTGTCGTCGATAAACAGGCTGCGCGCCGGATCAAAACCGATGTCCGCCTGCAAGGCGTCCCAGAACTGTGGGTTCTCTTTGGGAAAACCATAGTCATGCGAGCTGATCAGCCGCTCGAAGTAGGGCGCCAGTTCGATCCGTTCCAGTTTCAACGACAGCGAATCGCGGTGCGCATTGGTGATCATGATCACCCGTTTGCCGGCACGCTTGATCGCGGCGAGAAAGGTGTCGGCATCCGCGCGCAGGGCAATCAAGTGCGCGGTTTCCTGTTTCAGTTCCCGCACCGACAGTTTCAGCTCCGCGCTCCAGAAATCCAGGCAGTACCACTGCAACTGGCCGGCGTGGCGTTCGAACAACGGCTGCAATTCCAGCTCTGCCATCGCCCGGCTGATGCCGTGCAGTTCGGCGTAGCGCTGGGGCAGGTGCTCGAGCCAGAAATGGTTGTCGAAGTGCAGATCCAGCAGCGTGCCGTCCATGTCGAGCAGAACGGTATCGATGTCGGACCACGGTAAAGAGGGCATGGCAACGTCTCGAACGGTGAAAGGATATCCGACGCAAACAATCGGGAAAGCCGCGTTATAGTAGCGCGTTCACGCCAAGGAGCTTTGCATGCGCCAGAAACCCACCGTACTTGCCCGCGAGATCGTCGCCACCAGTCGCCTGTTTCGCGTCGAAGAACTCAAGCTGCGATTTTCCAATGGCGTGGAGCGCACCTACGAGCGTCTGGTCGGCAAAGGCGCGGGGTATGGCGCGGTAATGATCGTCGCGATGCTCGACGCCGAACATGCGGTGCTGATCGAAGAGTATTGCGGCGGGACCGAGGAGTACGAACTGTCTCTGCCCAAAGGCCTGATCGAGCCGGGCGAAGATGTGCTGGCGGCGGCCGAGCGGGAGCTCAAGGAAGAGGCCGGTTATGGCGCGCGCCAACTGGAGCATCTGACCGAGCTGTCGCTGTCGCCCGGTTACATGAGTCAGAAGATTCAAGTCGTCCTCGCCACTGATCTTTACGAGGAACGGCTGGAAGGCGATGAGCCTGAGCCGATGCGCGTCGATAAGGTCAATCTGCGCGAACTGTCGGCGCTGGCGCTCAATCCGCAATTTACCGAAGGCCGCGCGTTGGCGGCGCTGTATTTGACCCGTGACCTGCTGACCCAGCGCGGGGTGTTCAGCCATGAGTGAGACGTTGATGAATTTTCCCCATCCGTTGATGGCACCGGTGGTCGAGCTGGCGTTACAGGCCGGCGAGGCGATTCTGCCGTTCTGGCGTGCCGGTGTTGAAGTCACGGCCAAGTCCGATGATTCGCCGGTGACGGCTGCTGACATGGCAGCACATCACCTGATCGTTGCCGGCCTGACGGCGCTTGATCCGAGCATTCCAGTACTGTCCGAAGAGGACGCCGATATCCCGCAGAACGTGCGCGCCGGCTGGCAGCGCTGGTGGCTGGTGGATCCGCTGGACGGAACCAAGGAGTTCATCAGCGGCAGCGAGGAGTTCACCGTCAACATCGCACTGATCGAAAACGGCCGAGTGGTGTTTGGCGTGGTGACGATGCCGACCAACGGTCGTTTTTACGTCGGCGGCGCCGAACTGGGTGCCTGGCGTGGCGACAAGGGCGCAACGCCGGTGCCGATTCAGGTGCGCGACGTGCCAGCCCCGGGCGAGGCGTTTACTGTGGTCGCCAGCCGCCGTCATTCAAGTCCTGAGCAAGAGCGTCTGCTGGCCGGGTTGAGCGCGAGTCTCGGTGAGCTGCAACTGACCAGTATCGGAAGTTCGTTGAAATTTTGTCTGTTGGCCGAAGGTGCTGCCGATTGCTATCCACGCCTGGCGCCCACGTCGCAGTGGGACACGGCGGCTGCTCAGGGCGTGCTGGAAGGGGCGGGGGGCGAGGTGCTGGATCTGAGCGGCGAGGCGTTCAGTTATCCGCCACGGGAATCGCTGTTGAATGAATTCTTTCTGGCGCTGCCGGCGAAGGCTGCGTGGCGCGAGAGATTGTTGGAGTTGGCTCGAGGTTAACTGCTGATCCGGAATTCCCCCTCACCCCAGCCCTCTCCCCCAGGAGAGGGCTGGGGTGAGGGGTCTGGCGCTATGCATGGACCTGGAGAATCGAGTCGATTGTGGATTCGGCGAAGCAGTTTCAGGTCGACTTGAATCTGCAGCATCCCCGTATCGGTTCCCTCTCCCTCGGGAGAGGGCTAGGGTGAGGGGGCTTTTGATCTTCAGCGGTGCAACACGTACTGCCCGGTAAATCTCACCGCCTCGGCCTGACTTCCCGCATTCAGGATCCGCGTATCCAGCGTCAACCGCGCCCGCCCATAACGCCGATACATCGCCAAAAACCGCTTCCACACCGCTGCATCCGGCGGCGGACATATGGCCACGGCGTCCCCGGTCACGGGCAGCGGATAACTGATCTGCCCTTCCTGGATGACGATGTGTCCGTCGGTAATCCCTTCTTCTTTCAGACGTAAATGCAACCAGCCCCAACCGGCCAGCACCGCGCCGCAGTAGAGGCTGCCGCCAAACAGGGTGCTCTTGTGATTGACGTTGGGCGCGAGGGGCAGGTGCAGGCTCAATTGCTGCTCTCGCCACTCAAGCACCTTGAGTCCCATCTCGACGGTCAGCGGAATGTCGTGATGCAGCACCGTTTCCAGGTATTCGCTTGCGCTGCTCATTCGCTCTCTTCCCCGTGGCTGCTGTCGCCGAAATTCAGGCCATGTTTGCGCAACTTGTCGTGCAGAGTCTTGCGCGGAATACCCAAGGCTTCGGCGAGGCTGCGTACCGAACTGTGCGAGCGCGCCAGTTCGGCGGCGATCAACGACTTCTCGAAATTTTCCACTTGCTCGCTGAGGCCGCCGTTGACCACTTCCACAGGCGCGGCGCCGCTGCCGTCAGCGCTGCTATCCAATGCCAGCTCCAGGCCCAGCGCAAAACGCTCGGCGGCATTTTGCAATTCGCGTACGTTGCCCGGCCAGGTGTGGCGCAGCAGCAATGCGCGTTGCGCCGGTTGCAGTTCGTGGGGCGGCAAACCGTGGCGAGCGCTGGCTTCGTCGGCGTAATGCTGGAACAGCACCAATGCGTCTTCACCACGTTCGCGCAGGGGCGGGATACGCAGCGGTGCGACGTTGAGGCGGTAATACAAGTCGGCGCGGAAGCGGCCCTGGTCCGCCGCCTGGCGCAGGTCTTCCTTGGTCGCGGCGATGACCCGGATGTCCAGCGGGATCAACTGATTGCCGCCCAGGCGTTCGACGACCCGCTCTTGCAGCATGCGCAGCAATTTCACTTGCACGTCCATGCTCATACTCTCGATTTCGTCGAGGAACAGCGTGCCGCCGTTGGCGAATTCGAATTTGCCGATGCGGCGTTTCTGCGCGCCGGTGAAGGCGCCGGGCTCGTGGCCGAACAACTCGCTTTCCACCACCGATTCGGCGAGTGCGCCGGCGTTGATCGCCACGAACGGGCCGTTGCGCCGGCTCGACAAGTCATGCAGCGCACGGGCAACGACCTCTTTGCCGGCGCCGGTTTCGCCGAGGATCAGCACGTCGGCCTTGGTCGCCGCCAGCGCGCCGATCTGCTCACGCAGGCGCAGCATCGGCGTCGAGTGACCAACCAGTCGCGCGCTCAGTTCGTTGCGGTCGCTCAAGGCCAGACGCAGGCTGCGGTTGTCCAGCACCAAGCGGCGCAAGGACAGCGCACGACGCACGCTGTCGAGCAGGGCATCGCTGGCAAAGGGTTTTTCCAGAAAGTCGTAAGCGCCGGCGCGCATCGCCTGCACCGCCAGCGGTACGTCGCCATGGCCGGTGATCAGCAGCACCGGCAACTCGGGATCCTGTGCATGCAATTCATTGAGCAGTTCGAGGCCGTCCATACCCGGCATGCGAATGTCGCTGACCACCACACCCGGCCAGTCACGCTCAAGCTGTGCGGCCAGGCCTTTGGCTTCGGACAGTGGCAGGATTTTCAGACCGGCCAGGTCCAGGGTCTGGCCGAGGGCCTGGCGCAGGTGCGGATCGTCGTCGATCAACACTACCTGGATGCGATTGTCGATGGTCATGCACTTCGATCCTCGGACGGTTGCAGGCTGACTCCGGGCGCACCGGCGCGCAGGCGCAGGGTGATCAGGGCGCCGCCTTGCTTGTGGTTGGCGAACGACAGCTCACCACCGAAGGCGCGCATCAGCGTTTCGCAAATGGCCAGCCCCAGACCCAGGCCTTGCGTGCGGGTCTTGGTGGTGTAGAAGGGCTCGCTGGCGCGGCCAAGGGCTTCCATGCAGAACCCGGGGCCGTTGTCGCGAATGTACAGATTGACGCCTTCGGCGGTGGCTTCGGCGCTCAGCCACAATTTGCGCGGCGGGCCTTTTTCGGTCAGCGCATCAAGCGCGTTGGCCAGCAGATTGCCGAGCACTTGGCGCAATCGGGTTTCGCCGGCCTCGACCCACAGCGTGGCGGCAGGCAGGTCGCGGATCAGCTCAACTTCCATACTGCGCCGACGTTTGGCCAGCAATGCCAGCGCATCGTCCAGCGCCGGTTGCAGCGCGACACTTTCCGGTGCGTGGCGATCGCGGCGGGCGAAGGCGCGCAGGTGGGCGATGATCGAGGCCATACGCCCGGTCAGTTCGCTGATCAGTTTGAGGTTGCCGCGCGCGTCGTCGGTGCGCTGATGGTCGAGCAGCACCTCGGCGTTCTCTGCATAACTGCGAATCGCCGCCAGTGGCTGATTGAGTTCGTGGCTGATGCTCGCCGACATGGTGCCCAGCGCCGACAGCTTGCCGGCCTGAACCAGATCGTCCTGGGCGCGCACCAGCTCCTGCTGCGCGTGCTCACGCTCGAGCACTTCCTGCTTCAGGCGTCGGTTGAGGCCTTCCAGATCGCTGGTCCGTTCGGCGACCCGGCCTTCCAGCTCGCGGCGGGCCTTGGCTTCGAAGGCGATGCGCTCCAGATAATGCCGACGCCGCTGCATCATCAAACCCACCAGCAGCATGACCACCAGCAGCGTGGCGCCGCCAATCGCGACTACGGTGCGCACCGGGCGATCGATCAATGTGCGCGGGGCGAGAATGCTCACGCTCCAGCCGGTTTCGGCAATGTCGTGGGTCTGCGTCAGCCACGCGTCGGGGCTGAGGTTCAGCGGTCTGGGTTCGCGGGTCGGGTAGGGCTGGATCGCGGTGATCGCGGCGCGCTCGGAATCGCTCAGTTCCCGGGTTGATCGGAAACGCCACTCCGGACGCGAGGTAAGGATGACCACGCCGTTGTGGTCGGTCACCAGCAATTGCTCAGGGGTTTTGCCCCACAGGCTTTCGGTGTGGTCGAGGTCGACCTTGATCACCAGCACGCCGATGATTTTCTCGCCGTTGCGCACGGCAGCGGCGAAGAAATAACCGCGTTTGGCCGAGGTGGTGCCGAGGCCGAAGAAGCGTCCGAGGCGTCCGGCCATGGCTTCGCTGAAATACGGGCGAAAGGCGAAGTTGCGGCCGACGAAGCTGTCACGTTTGTCCCAGTTCGACGCCGCCAGTGTCTGGCCGGACGTGTCCATCAGGTACATGACTTCGGCGCCGGTCTGCGCGGCGATGTTTTTCAGCAAACGATTGGCGTTGCCTTGGGTCACGCCGTCGTCCGGCGCACCGAGCACCGCACGCAGGGCGGGCAGGTCGCCGAGGATCTGCGGCAGCACTTCATAGCGATGCAGGGTGCCGAGCAGGTTGGCGACGTAGAGGTCGAGGGTCTGGCGATTCTGCCCGGCGAGTTCGCTGCGGTAATAGCGTTCGGCAAGGTGTTCCAGCGGCCACAGCAGCGGCGCCAGGCACAGGGCCAACAGCGCGAGGCTGCGCCAGCGGGGTCTGCGGGGGAGTGTTGGTTTCATGAGCCGGATACGCCTGTAGGGACAGGCGCATTATGCCTCTGCTCTGTACGAAAACTGCCTGCGCGTCGATCATGCTGCGTTAAAAACAGGCTCGGAATGCTCATTTAGGGGGCCTGGACTCCGCTCCTCGCCTGTTTTTGCCTTGCCTGATCACCGCTCGGCGAGTTTTTGTCCAGACCTTGCCTCAGGCGAAGACGTCAGCGTCCTTGAAAAGTGCGGCCGCCTGGTCCTTGGTCGACAGTTTAGGCGCTGCGTCCAGTTGCCAGTCGATGCCCAGGTCCGGGTCATCCCAGCGGATCGCGCGTTCGGCTGAGGGTGAGTAGTAATCAGTGGTCTTGTAAAGAAATTCGGCGTAATCGCTCAGCACCACAAAGCCATGGGCAAAACCCTCCGGTATCCACATCTGCCGGTGGTTGTCGGCAGACAGACGCACGGCCACCCATTTGCCGAAATCGGGCGAGCTGCGGCGGATGTCCACGGCAACATCGAGCACTTCACCGGCGGTCACCCGAACCAGTTTGCCCTGGGTTTGCTGCAGTTGGTAATGCAGGCCACGCAGTACGCCTTTTTGTGACCGCGAATGGTTGTCCTGCACAAATTGAACATCGAGGCCGGTTGCTTCCAGAAACGCCTTGGCGTTGAAACTCTCGTAGAAAAAACCGCGCTCGTCACCAAACACCTTCGGTTCGATGATCAGAACACCGGGCAGGTCGGTGGTGATTACATTCATGAGTATTTCCATAGATTCAAGGCGAACGGGCGACATTCTTGCGCAAAGCGCCGCGAGGCGCGAGTGCCGACTGCGTGGAGGTGTCAATCCACCTCGCCAAAATACCAGCGTTCCTCGTGGTAATACTGGCCATCCCAGCCCTCAACCTCGTAGCGCAAGCCTCGCTCTCCCATGCCCTGTGGCAAAACCAGCCCCCATTCCAGAGACAGGCTTCTGCCGGTTTCCACATATTCGCTGTCGGAGGCAGGTATATGACCGCGGTGATATTCCAGATCCGCATAGATACAGATTTCGCTGGAAAACATACCGGGAACACAAATGGCTGCGACCACCCTGCAGTCAAGCGCATGCTCCGGTCGGGCCAGGCGTAGATGCTGCGCCGCGTCGATCAGGTGCTGGGCGCATTGCCTTTTCAGGTCGGGTGTCGCCTGTTTTCCTTCGACCATCGACATGTGGATTGGAATTTTCCAGTTCCAGTACTTGTCCTCGAGCGTGAGATCCGCTGGAAAGTATCCCTCGAAATCAGCGGCCCAGGCCGCCAGAGCTCGTAAGCGGCGCGGAATGTTGCGGACTTTTTTATTCGAAAGGGCGAGGCGACGATGGGACATGACTTGGTCTTGCATCCGTGCTGTGAAATTCAGGGCGCAGGTTGCACAGAGCTGCGCGGAAACACAATCTGAAAGTCATGTAGGAAAATTTGACTGGAAGGCTTTCGCGACGGCAGGGCGGCCTTCTTCTGGTCGGTCTTCGTTATAAAGGGTTGCGTATCGCCGGGAGCAATGGCGATATAAGCGCCTAATAAAATGTCAGGGGTCGTTTCATGCCGCTCGCCACGTTGATTCATCGCGCCAGTTTGCCCGGTCCGCAGGTTTCAGAAGCGCAGGCGCTGCAATGGCTGGCCGAATATTACGGGCTTGGCGGCACCTTGCAGGCGCTGGGCAGCCAGCAGGATCTGAATTATCGCGTCGACAGTGCGCGTGGGCGCTTCGTGTTGAAAGTCTGTCGGGGTGACTACGCGCTTTCGGAGCTGCAGGCCCAGCACGCCGGGCTCAAGTATCTGGCCGAGCACTCGGCGATCAAGGTACCGCGCGTGATCGCTGCCAATAACGGTGAAGACCTGTTGTCGCTGCACGCCAATGGCGAAGCGGTGCATGTGCGGTTGCTGGAGTACATCGACGGGCAGCCGTTGACCGATTTCGATCATCTTGGTCAGGACGTGGTCGCCGGTTTTGGCCGACTCTGTGGCGAGATGGATCTGGCGCTGGCAGGCTTCGATCACCCCGGCCTCGAGCGCACCTTGCAGTGGGACGCGCGCCATGCCAACGCGTTGATCAGTCACCTGTTGCCGGTGATCAGCGACGAGCAGCAGCGCGCGGCGATAGGCGCTGCCGCCGAGCGGGCCGAGCGCCATTTGCGGCCGCTGGTGGACAAGTTGCCGGTGCAGGCGATTCACATGGATATCACCGATGACAATGTCGTCTGGCAGCGCGATGTTCAGCGCCATTGGCAGTTGCAAGGGGTGATCGATTTCGGTGATCTGGTGCGTACGTGGCGTATCACCGATCTCTCGGTGACCTGTGCGGCTTTGCTGCATCACGCCGATGGCGATCCGTTTGTCATCCTGCCGGCGGTCAAGGCGTATCACGCGGTCAATCCGTTGCACTACGAAGAGCTGCAAGCGCTGTGGCCGTTGATCGTCGCGCGAGCGGCGGTGCTGGTGCTCAGTGGCGAGCAGCAGGTGAGCGTCGATCCGGGCAATACCTACAGCCGCGACAACCTCAGTCATGAGTGGGAGATCTTCCGCGTCGCGACCTCGGTGCCACTGGCGCTGATGGAGGCGGCGATTCTGACGGCCGTGGGCCAGTCCCTGCCCGGTGTCGAAAACATTCAATTTGCGCCACTGCTGCCCGGCCTGGTCGGGCGCGAATTTGCCCTGATCGACTTGGGTGTGCTGAGCCCGCACTTCGAGGCCGGCAATTGGGAGCAGCAGGGCATTGATCAGCGTTTGCTGAAAGAGGCCGCAACGGTGCACGGGCTGGCGGCCACGCGTTATGGCCAGTACCGCTTGTCACGCACGCGGCCGGACAGCGCGACCGAACCGGATACGTTCCCGCTGCATGTCGAATTGCATGTGCCGCCTGGAACCGACGTGCAAGCACCGTTCGCGGGTGTTCTGAGTCATACGGCGGACGGTGCGCTGCGGCTTGACGGGCCGCAGTTCAGTGTTCGGCTATGGGGCGTGACGCCATTCCCTGACCCTGGCGCAGCACTGGACCAAGGCCAACGAATCGGTAAGGTCAGCGGGCCTTTGCTCGTGCAATTGTGCCGAGCAGCAGAGCTCGACGCGCCGCTGTTCTGCGCGCCCTCCCGTGCGCGGGCCTGGCAGGCGTTGTGCCCGTCACCGGCGACGTTGCTTGGCCTCGCCTGCGACGCCGAGCCAGAGCTGGACGCGCAAACCCTGCTCGCGCGTCGCGATGCCAGTTTCGCCCGTACGCAAAAACACTATTACGTCGACCCGCCACGCATCGAGCGCGGCTGGCGCAATCACCTGATCGACATGCACGGCCGATCGTATCTGGACATGCTCAACAACGTTGCAGTCCTGGGCCACGGCCACCCGCGCATGGCGGCGGTCGCGGCGCGGCAATGGTCGTTGCTCAATACCAACTCGCGGTTCAACTATGCGGCAGTCGCCGAGTTTTCCGAACGCTTGCTCAAGCTCGCACCGAAGGGCATGGATCGGGTGTTCCTGGTCAACAGCGGCAGCGAGGCCAATGACCTGGCGATTCGCCTGGCCTGGGCCTACAGCGGCGGGCGCGACATGATCAGTGTCCTCGAGGCCTATCATGGCTGGACGGTCGGCGCCGATGCGGTTTCAACGTCGATTGCCGACAACCCGAAAGCTCTGGAAAGCCGCCCGGACTGGGTGCACCCAGTGACGGCGCCTAACACCTATCGCGGCGAATTCCGTGGCCCCGATTCGGCGCCGGATTACGTGCGCAGCGTCGAACATCATCTGCGAAAACTTGCCGAGCAGAAGCGGCAACTGGCCGGTTTCATTTGCGAGCCGGTGTACGGCAATGCCGGCGGTATTTCGTTGCCGGCGGGTTATCTGCAAAAGGTCTATGCGCTGGTGCGTGCACAGGGCGGGGTGTGCATCGCTGACGAGGTGCAGGTCGGTTATGGGCGCATGGGCAAATTCTTTTGGGGCTTCGAAGATCAGGGCGTGGTGCCGGACATCATCACCATGGCCAAAGGCATGGGCAATGGTCAGCCTCTTGGCGCGGTGATCACTCGTCGAGAGATAGCCGAGGCGCTGGAGGCCGAGGGCTACTTCTTCTCCTCGGCGGGCGGCAGTCCGGTCAGTTGTCAGATCGGCATGGCAGTGCTGGACGTTATGGAAGAAGAAAAGCTCTGGGAAAACGCCCAAGTCGTCGGCGGCCACTTCAAGGCGCGACTGGAAGCGTTGATCGATAAACATCCGCTGGTTGGCGCGGTACACGGCTCAGGGTTCTATCTGGGACTCGAGCTGATCCGCAATCGGCAGACGCTGGAGCCGGCGACTGCAGAGACTGCGTTGCTGTGTGATCGCCTGCGTGAGCTGGGGATTTTCATGCAGCCGACCGGCGATGACTTGAACATCCTCAAGATCAAACCACCGATGGTGACGTCGCGCCAGAGCGTGGATTTCTTTGTCGATATGCTGGATCGGGTGCTTACCGAAGGCTTGTAAGCAAGGCACCATCCCATGTGGGAGCGAGCCTGCTCGCGAAAGCTGTGTATCAGTCGCCAGATGCGGTGACAGACACACCGCATTCGCGAGCAGGCTCGCTCCCACATTTGTATTCGGTCTAAAGTTCGATTTGTATCGATTTACTAAGCGTTTAAATAGCGTATTTTCTGATTTATAGGTTTTAAAGCCGATATTTATCGGTTATAAAGTCGCCATTGCCCCGGCCTTGGCGATCTCTTGTCCGGTGCGCGCGTTTCTTTTCGGTCGAATTCGTCGACCGTCAAAGCACTAGCCCGGAGATGATTCATGAGCCGTATCGTTACCGTCGCCGCCACGCAGATGGCCTGTTCGTGGGATCTTGAAGCCAACCTCGAAACTGCTGAAAGGCTGGTGCGTGAAGCCGCCGCCAAAGGTGCGCAGATCATCCTGATTCAAGAGCTGTTCGAGGCACCGTACTTTTGCCAGAAGCCGAATCCGGATTACCTGCAACTGGCAACGACCGTTGAAGAAAACGTCGCCATCAGGCATTTCCAGAAAATCGCCCAAGAACTTCAAGTGGTGTTGCCGATCAGCTTCTACGAGCTGGCCGGGCGGGCGCGCTTCAACAGCATCGCGATCATCGACGCTGATGGCAGCAACCTCGGGATTTATCGTAAAAGCCACATCCCGGACGGCCCGGGCTATCACGAGAAGTATTACTTCAACCCGGGCGACACCGGTTTCAAAGTGTGGAACACCCGTTACGCGAAAATCGGCGTAGGCATCTGCTGGGATCAGTGGTTTCCGGAAGCGGCCCGCAGCATGGCCCTGCAAGGCGCGGAAATCCTGTTCTATCCGACCGCCATTGGCAGCGAGCCACACGACAACAGCATTTCTTCGCGCGATCACTGGCAACGTGTGCAGCAGGGCCATGCCGGCGCCAACCTGATGCCGCTGATCGCCAGCAACCGCATCGGCAACGAAGAACAGGACGGTTATGACATCACCTTCTATGGCTCATCGTTCATCGCCAACCAGTTCGGTGAAAAAGTGCAGGAGCTGAATAAAACCGAAGAAGGTATTCTTGTGCACACGTTCAACCTCGACGAGCTCGAGCATATTCGCAGCGCGTGGGGTTCATTCCGCGACCGCCGGCCGAATCTGTACGGCGCGTTGAAAACCCTCGACGGTTCCCTGGAGTCCTGATGACCACATTGAAAAGTACCCCACGCGCCGACGGCTTCTACATGCCGGCCGAGTGGGCGCCTCAAACCCAGACCTGGATGATCTGGCCCGAGCGCCCGGACAACTGGCGTCTGGGTGGCAAACCGGCGCAGGCCGCGCACGTCGCGGTAGCCAAAGCCATCGCCCGTTTCGAGCCAGTGACCGTTGCCGTCTCCGCCGGCCAGTACGAAAACGCCCGCGCGCGTCTCGATGTGCCGAATATCCGCGTGGTGGAAATGTCCAGCGACGACGCCTGGGTTCGCGACAGCGGCCCGACCTTCGTCATCAACAACCGTGGCGAAGTGCGCGGTGTGAACTGGGATTTCAACGCCTGGGGTGGTTTCGATGGCGGTCTGTATGCGCCGTGGAATCGTGACTCGCAGGTCGGCGGAAAAATCCTCGAGATCGAGCGCAGCCCGCGCTACCGCACTGAAGGTTTCGTGCTCGAAGGCGGTTCGATTCATGTCGACGGCGAAGGCACTTTGATCACCACCGAAGAATGCCTGCTAAACCGCAATCGCAACCCGCACCTGAGCCGCGAAGAAATCGAAGCGATGCTCAGTGACAACCTGTCCGTGGACAAGATCATCTGGCTGCCGGATGGTCTGTTCAACGACGAAACCGACGGCCATGTGGATAACTTTTGCTGCTACGTGCGCCCGGGGGAAGTATTGCTGGCGTGGACCGATGATCCGCAGGATCCGAACTATCCACGCTGCCAGGCCGCAATGCGCGTGCTGCAAGACAGCACCGACGCCAAGGGCCGCCCGTTCACGGTGCACAAAATGCCGATTCCGGGGCCATTGTATGCGACCGAGGAAGAGTGCGCCGGGGTCGATCCGGTGGACGGCTCGCAGGAGCGTAATCCGTCCGTGCGCCTGGCCGGTTCCTACGTGAATTTCCTGATCGTCAACGGCGGCATCATCGCGCCGAGCTTCGATGACCCGATGGACGCGCCAGCCAAGGAAATCCTGCAGAAGCTGTTCCCGCAGCACGAAGTGGTGATGGTGCCGGGCCGCGAACTGTTACTGGGTGGCGGCAATATTCACTGCCTTACCCAGCAACAGCCGGCGCCGCACAAAGAGTGAGTTGAGTCGTAACAGCTTGAGTTGGTTAACAAATCAGCCTGGCAATGATTAGCTCGCTACGCATGAAAGCAAGCCCGCAGCCCGTCAGGACCGCGGGCTTGTTTGTATCCGCCGGTCGCTGTTCGGCGCGCTTT
The DNA here is from genome assembly GCF_003105095.1 of Pseudomonas sp. NDM. NCBI lineage: Bacteria > Pseudomonadati > Pseudomonadota > Gammaproteobacteria > Pseudomonadales > Pseudomonadaceae > Pseudomonas > Pseudomonas sp. NDM. Next base: position 42,007 of record NZ_QETJ01000006.1, read on the forward strand.
GGCATAGCTCTTGTATTGCTTCTGTTGCACTAGGGAGGGCGGGGAACTTCAACAGTTCTGTCACAAACCTTGGATAACTTAGCCGCTCATGAACGGGGGAGAGCGCTGAAATGAACGCCGAAGTGAACGTAGTCAGCGAGCGGACTGTGCATCCCATGGCCGTCAATGGCGAATCGCTCCAGCTTGTCGCGCACTGGTTGAAGTCCAATGGAACGCGTCAGATCAGAGAACCTGATCCGCGCCGGATGATGATCGAGCGCTACCCCGCTGGGCTGTTCAGCGAGGCCGAACTGGAAGCGTTGTGGGATGTGATGGAAGGACAGGAGTAACAGGGATTGATCAAAGCGCTGCCGGGATTGGCGGCGCTTTTTTTTGCCTGAATTTTATCTAAAGGTATTCAAAGGTGGGAGCGAGCCTGCTCGCGAAGGCGTCCGCCCTGCCAATGACTCGTTGACTGATCCACCGCTTTTCGCGAGCAGGCTCGCTCCCACTAATCAAAACTCCCTGCTTAATCTGGTTTTCCTGCAATCGCCCAGCTAAGAATTTACGTTTCTTAGACGTTTTTCGCCTATTTAAAGACGATTCTTGAAATTGACACACTGTTAAGGGCGCGGCTACGATTCCGCCTAACGCCTGTGGCTAACCGCCATGACTCAAAATAAGGAGCAGGCCCGCCATGACGTATCCGTCGGCGGGTCTTTTTGTTTCGGGGTGAATACAAGAGTGCAAAAGCGCCGTTTCAGCCGTTCGACACAGCGCGTTTCAACCCGTAATAAGGAAAACAAAATGTTGAACAAGCGAATCAGTCTGATCGCACTGGGGATGTTGAGTGCTACACAGGCCATGGCTAACGACCAGGCCGAATCCAAGGGTTTCGTTGAAGACAGCAGCCTCAAAGTGCTGCTGCGCAACGCCTACATCAATCGTGATTACAAAGACGGTCGCCCGGACAAAGCCGAGTGGGGCCAGGCGGCGATCGGGACGTTCTCGTCCGGCTTCACCCAAGGCACCGTGGGTGTCGGTGTTGACGCCTTTGGTCTGTACGCACTGCGTCTGGACGGTGGCAAGGGACGCACCGGCGCGCAAGGCATCGACTTCTTCAAGCAGGAAAATGACGGTCGCGCCAACCACGACATCGCCAAGGGCGGCGCAGCGGTCAAATTCCGCTTCTCCAACACCGTGCTGACCTACGGCGACCAGATGCCGGCCCTGCCGGTGCTGAGTTACGACAACGTGCGTCTGTTGCCGGAAAGCTACACCGGTACTTTGATCACTTCCCGTGAGATCAAAGGTCTGGAGTTGAATGCCGGTCGTTTTACCGCTGAATCGCGCAAGAGCGATGAAGGCCGTGACAGCGGCGGTCTGAAGTCGATCAATGTATTGGGCGGCAGCTATCAGTTCACCGAACGCTTCAAAGGCGCGCTCTATGCGTCGGACGTTGAAGACGTCTTGAAGAAACAGTACGTGAACGCCAACTACGTTATTCCGTTCAACAAGGACCAGTCGCTGACCCTGGACTTCAACGGCTATCGCACCAAACTGGACAACTCCTATGTCCGCGAAAACGGTGTAACCGGCGACGACAACAAGATCTGGAGCCTGGCGGCGACCTTCGCCACCGGCCCGCATTCGTTCACCGTGGCGCACCAGCGTTCCACCGGCGACAGCAACCTGGGTTACGCCTACGGCGGTTATCAGAAAGATCAGGGGCGTGTCGGTGACGGTGGCAATACCATCTACCTGGCCAACTCCTACTGGTCGGACTTCAACGCCGAAGATGAACGCAGCTGGCAGCTGGGCTACGGCCTGGACTTCGGTGTATTCGGCGTTCCGGGTCTGAGCTACAACTTCGCTTACGTGCGTGGCGACAACATCACCACCTCCACCAGCGAAGGCGGCACCGAGCGCGAGATCTTCAACCAGTTCAAGTACGTCGTGCAAAGTGGTCCGGCCAAAGACCTGAGCGTGAAACTGCGCAGCTCGATTCTGCGTGTCTCGCAGAAATCCAGCGAGTACAACGTCAGCGGTAACGAAGTGCGAGTATTCGTGGACTATCCGATCAATATCTTCTGATGATCGAAATGCTGTAAGAAAAATGAGAAAACCCCGATTCGTTCGGGGTTTTTTTTCGACGGTTTTTCAGTCGAAACCGGAAATAACCAGAGTTTTTGTCATGTAAAAGTTGTTTTCGATGCGCTGCAGGTTTCGTTTCAAACAACACTTCAAATGCCTGAAATTCTTTCTCATGGACGCAAATTCTCCACCTAATAGATTAGGGCGTTCAACGCAGCGGAGAATCTGGTAATGATCGTTTTGAACAGAGAAGTGGGCGAATCGCTACGGCGCGACAAATTTGTCAACGTCCAGGGTGGTGACTTCAATCTCTACGGTCATTTTGCCGACTTCGTCAGACTGACCAAGAGTTGGGAAAACATGGAGCCTGACAGCTATTACGGTCAGGCCGAAGCCGGCATGCGCTACCGTCGTTACAGCGACTTTGAATACAACCCGAAAACCCGCGAACTCAAACAACTCGAGCATCGCGCCTATGTGCAATCGAAAGCGAACAACGCTTACGTCGGTGGCGTGGTACGGCATTTTCAGGACTTTTCCGAAGAAGTGATCTCTTCACCGGTGATGCGCAGCCTGATCGACACCGATTTCGAAGTGTACAAGAGCGTTCTGCCGGAAGAGTTGCACGATGAAATCTGGCAATGCCAGATCCATCAGATTCGCATCGAGATCAAACCCGGCAAACAGCTGGAAATCACTCCCGAAGGCATTCACTGCGATGGCTATCCGTTCAGCGGCGTGCACTTCTGGGGACGCAATAACGTCGAGGGTGCGGAGAGTCGTCTGTACGACATCCACAAGCATCAATTGGCGGCGACCACCTACGAGGAAATTCTCGACACCACCTACTTCCTCGATCGCGACATGCGTCACTACGTGACCCCGGCGCGCAACACTCACACGCATGCCATGGCATACCGGCAGATTCTGGCAATTTCCTTCTCGCGGCCCGGGACCGCTTTCGACATTGTTCGCTAATCAGATCACCCCAATCGACGGCGTCGAATGCTCGACGCCAGTGGTCCTGCGCCGGGCTACGGCCAAGGATGCGCAACGCATGGAGCGCTTCTTCCGCCAGTTCGACGAAGTGTCGTTCTGCGAATGGCAGGACGCCAAATGCCTGCGCGGCGTGTTGATCCAGAAAACCACCACGGCGTACCTGGCGTTCGATGTCGACGGCGAGATCGTCGGCGCGGTGCTGGGCGGCATGCTCGGCAGCCGCGGCACGATCAATCATCTGGCCGTCAGCCCGCGCTACCGCAGCCAGGGCGTGGGTCAGCGCCTGGTCGAAGCCGCGTCATCCGACATGAAGCGGGTCGGGGTTCTGCGGATGTTTCTGTTCGTCGACGATGCTAACCTCGCGGGCAAGCGATTCTGGACCGCCCAGGGTTTTTGCGAACCTCACGGCGAACGGACATTTGAGAGGGATCTATGAATGAAAGGTCCGGCAGCGCACCGTTGATGGCGACTCATCAACCGTCGCGCACGTTTGCCGAAGCCAGCCCGGTAGTCGCCGGGTATTTCACCGTGTCGTTTGTCTTCGGGCTGATGGCGGTCAACGCTGGTTTGCCGATGTGGCTGCCGGTGGCGATGTGCTTGTTCGTGTATGCCGGCGCATCGCAATTCGCCGCGCTGGCGCTGATCTCCAGCGGCGCATCGCTGACCACCATCGTACTGACCACGTTCCTGATCAATGCGCGGCACATGCTGATGTCGGTGTACATGGCCAAGGCCCTGCGCGCCCTTGGCTTGAGCCGCATGGAACGTTGGGCTTACGCCGGTGGCCTGACCGACGAATCCTTCGCCTTCCACAGCGTCAAGCTCGGCACTGGCGCCCCGGTCAACGTGCGTTATCTGATCGGTTTCAACCTGTTCTGCCACACCTCGTGGGTGCTCGGCGGTTTGCTCGGTGCAGTCTGCGCGCAGTACGCGGCGCACCTGATCAAATATCAGCTCGATTACGCGCTCACGGCGATGATGCTCTACGTGCTGGTTTCGCTGTGCAACACGCGCAAAAAACTGATCGCCGCCGCTGCCGCCGTGGTCTGCATGGGGGCACTGAGCCTGATCGGCAGTTCGCCCTTCAACGTATTTATCGCCACGTTTGTGGGCTGCGGAGTGGGTGTATGCCTGACCAAACGTTCCTGATTCTGGTGGTGGCATTAATGATGGCCGTGACCTTTCTGCCACGTGCCTTGCCGCTGCAGATCAACACCGAACACTGGCCGCCGTTCGTGGCGCGGGCGCTGGAATATTTGCCGGTGGCGATCGTCGCTGCGATCAGCCTCACGCCCCTGTTGATCAAGGACCGGCAGATACAGCTCGATCGCCCGGAATTCTATGCCGCGATTCCGACGTTGCTATGTGCGTATTTCAGCAAAAACCTCTTTCTCAGTGTGGCGGTGGGGACGGCTGCGTACATTGCGCTCGGCTCGTTCATGTAGCGGCATATCGACGACATCGTTCAACGCCTGGTGCGACAACTCCGGATTGTTCACCGCCAGGCGCACTTCGAGAAAATCCTCGAAACCGGGGAAGATCGTCAGGCCGTTCTTCTGCGCCGCTTCACGCGAGACCATACCGACCGCATCCATCTGTGTGATGAGCGACAGCGTCAAGGTCTCGCTGCATGAATAGACCATGCGCTGACCGTTCTCGTGATTGCCCAGGCCGGCGTCGAGAAAACGCAAAAAGCTGTGGGAATACGGACAGTCTTCAGCAGGACGCACCTGGAACTTGTTGCCCAGCAAGGTCAAAGGATCGTTTTCCTGACCGCAATGCGCACCAACCACCTGCACCTGCACATCCGGCAGCACGATGCTCGGCAAGCCGGGACGCTGCGGGCCGATCAGCACGGCGAGGTCGAAATCTTCGTTCTTCAGCTTGCTGAGATTTTCCATCGACTCGGCGTAGCTGAATTCCATCTGGTAATCGGGAAACACCTCGATCAGACGTCCGATCATGCGCCGGTTGAAGTCAGGCGACAGCGTGTTGTTCAACGCCACCTTCAACGTCCGCTGCCCCGGCACCTTCAGGGCCTCGACCTTTTCCTCCATCTGCCGCGTGGCGATCAACACTTTGTCGATGTAGGGCGTCAGCTCCGTGCCTTGCGGCGTCAGCGTCAGCCCCTTGTTTGAACGGCGAAACAAGCGGAAACCGAACTGCTCTTCGACCTTGTTCAACTGCGCGGCCAACGCCTGCACAGTCAGGCACGAATGCTCGGCTGCAGCCGACAACGAGCCGGTCTGCACGATGCGCATGAGGTTGCGTAAGGTTCTGCTATCCATGGGTAATGCCCTCTGAAGTGGGCTGGGTATTGTTGTTTACGAAACGACCGAACCGGCGCCATATGCCGGCTATATTCCTGCACCTGAGCATAGTTGTCGCGGATTTAGTAGCGAATTGATTCCCCCGCCGATGGCTGGAGGCTGACAGAGGATCGGGGTTTTTGGTGGCTTGGGGGTGATGGAGGTCAAAAAAAGTGCTGGGTTTTGGTGCGTGGGGGCGGTTTTTCCGATGAGAAACGGCTTACATCCTCCGAGGTTTTTGCCAGCGTCACGCGCAGAACGATCTCAGGCAGAGTAGCGATTTAGCTGATAGCGCTTACCTGTCAAAGGAGTTGAAATGGATACCTGGCAGTCGATCCATGGCGGTTAACAACCACCTATCAACTTCGCGTTGACCGACGAAGATCCCTCCGACCACAATGTAGAGGTAGCGCTGATGTAGCTACAAAATTACAACGAGGTAATCGTAATGGCTGCACTACTCAAAACTACCGATGTGCGTTGCCGCATTGATGAGGATTTGAAAACGCGTGCCACTGAAGTCTTAAACGCTTGCGGGCTGAGCATCAGCGACGCCATGCGACTTTTTCTGCGACAGGTTGTTGCCACTCAGGGGCTTCCCTTCGAGGTGCGAGTTCCATCAGAGAAAACGGCGCGCGCAATGATGGAAGCACGAGAAATCCGTCAGCGTTTCGACTCCATAGACGACATGCTGAGGACTGTTGATGGCGAAACCGGAGAAAACGCAAAAACGCGCTGATCGGCCTAAACAGTGTGCACAGACTTCTGAATTCAAGAATTCTTGGGATCGTTATAACCGTGCCGGAAGGCGAGACATGAACGACGTCCGGAATGTGATGGCGATGTTTGTTCTTGGGGCAGCAATTACCCGCAGAATATCTGGATACATAAGCCGGCTTAACTCCGGCTTCTGTGCGGCTGTTTGTTGCGATTGTTCGTTTGTGTATCAAAACTCTAAAAAATTACAGTTTTGTACTAGTCTTGAGCTAAGACAAAATCAGGAGGCGTCTATGCCTACCTCATCTCCAGCCCTCATCCCACGCGAACAACTCGACGCCCCCGAAGCCGGTCGCGTCGCGCTGAAGTTCTTCTTCAACCTTATGGAGCGTTGGGGCTGCAGCGCCGAGCAGCAACGCACATTGCTGGGCGGCGTCGGCAACACCACGTTTTATAAATACAAACATTTGCCGAACATACGTCTGCCTAACGACACCCTTGAGCGGATCTCCTACCTGATGGGCATTCACAAGGCGTTGAGCATCATCTTCAGCAACAGCCGCGAGCGCGCTTACGCTTGGGTCAGCAGCCCGAACACCGCGGCACCTTTCAACGGCAAAACCGCACTGGATTACATGCTGGCGGGCAGGGTGGTCGACATCGCCGATGTGCGCCGCTACCTCGATGGAGTGCGCGGTTGAAAACGCCGACGCTGGTCGAGGTGCCATGGCCGCGCGCGTATCGCATCGTCAACAGCAGCTTCCCGCCGATTGCGCTGTTCGAAGATGTGCTCGATCCAGAAGACCTCGAAGTCGCCTACGCCATCGAAGCGCTAACCAATGATCGTCTGATCGAGCAGGCCGGCGTGCTCGCTCGCGTGCGCCCGGAAGATCGCCTGTCCGGCCCCGGTTCCAGTCCAGTAATGGCCGCGTTTACCCATGTCGGCAAACGCAGCCGTTTCAGCGACGGCACCTTCGGCGTCTATTACGCTGCCAGCAGCCAGGCCGCAGCCATCGCCGAAACCTGTTTCCACCAGGAACGCTTCCTCGCCGCGACCCAGGAAGCCGATCTCGAATTGACCATGCGCACTTACGTCAATCAGGTGATCAAACCGCTGCATGACGTTCGTCATGGCTTTGATCATTTGCATCAGCCTGATCCGGACGCCTACGGGCCGTCGCAGGTATTTGCGCGGCAATTGCGCGATGCTGAATCTTGGGGCTTGCTCTATAACAGCGTGCGATTGGCGGGGCATGAATGCGTTGCGGCGTTTCGGCCCCCGGCGGTTTCGATTCCGAAGCAGGGCAAACATTTGCGCTATGTGTGGAGTGCGGGTCAGCAGAAGATTTCGTTTGTGTTCGAGATCAGTCAGGTCTGAAACGCAAAAAGCCCTCGAAGGGGTCTGTCCCCAATACTGCTCCAATACTGCTTGAGCCTAACTTCCCTCGATCAAAGCCCGCTCCTCCAGCCAGATCTCTTGCACGAATTGATCGGTGATCGCATAAATGCCATGCCCGCGTCGCATGATGATGTTCTCGGCAACCAGCGCAATCACTACCGGCTGAATCTCTTCGACCCGCACCTCTCGCCCGACGGACTTTGAATATTCAGCCGCTGCGTCTGTGGAAAAAATTCCGCGAGCATCGCCTTCTGTAGATGCGATCTTGTTGAAAACGGCTTGAGCCAAGCTACCCAGTTGCTCGACTTTTTCCAGCTCGATGCTTGCCGCCGCCGAACGTAGTGTACTGGCGATTACTGGCAGAAAAACATCTGGCTCGCCCTCTTGCTGTAAGAGTTGGCGTAGGGCCTTCAGCATTTCTTCAGGCCGATTGCCCAAAGTGTCGAACGCTTCGATTGCAGCTTCGAGGGACGGTAATTTGTCCTGCTTCACGGTAATTGCGAGTCTGTTGAGCAAAAACTCAACGTAATCGCCTTTCAGCAATGGATAGGCTGCTGACGTGGCGCCGGAAAAGGCGTGGTTGCGTTTGGCGGTCAGTTCGCTGACTTGCGCTCTGTGCGAACCTGTGCCGATAAATAGAAAGTATCCCGGCGTTTTCGGACGAGGGTTGATTGCATCGCGGGCGGCTTTGAGTGCCAGGAGCAGCTGATTACCGTCGTCTGAGGAAATGGCATGCTGCACCTCGTCAATGATCAACACCAGATCAGTCTTGGCTTGATCTACGACTTCGGTGAGTGCTTGCGCCAGTGTCGGGCCGTCGACGTTGCCAATGCTGTCGAGTTTGAAGCCGAACTTGAATCCAGCGGCGCCGATTTCAACATTGCTGACTCGCTTGAAGGTTTCCAAGGCAGAGGAGCCAGGTGTTTGCAGATCTTTCAGGGTTTTCCGGATGGCGTTGTGCACGAGCGTTGCCGGGTTAGCCAGAGTGTCGCTCCATAAATCGACGTAGATGACCAAAGCGCCTGCTTCTTCCAGGGCCGGGATGAGATCATTCCTCAGAAACGTCGTTTTGCCTGTGCGGCGCAGACCAGATAGAAACAAGCCTGAGCGCAAACCTTCGTCGAGCACACCTGGGTTAAGAAGTTGGTTAGCCATTGACTCAGCCAGTTCTGGTCGCTGAAAAATGCTGCTCATGCGATTACACCTTTTTATGTGCACACCCTAATTATTGCTATTTCATAATTTAGCATAAAGATGGAAACGAGGACCGTCGGTTCAAAGTCCGCGCTTTCGAAGTGTGTAAGAGGAAGTGTGGCCAATCGCGCGAAGTGCGAGGGAGAAGCTACTTTCACCGGGGGAAAGTGCCAGGGATATAAACAAAGCAGAAACAACAAAGCCCCTGCATTTCTGCAGGGGCTTCGTTTTGTATGGTGCCGGCACCAGGAGTCGAACCCGGGACCTACTGATTACAAGTCAGTTGCTCTACCAACTGAGCTATACCGGCGTGTGGGCGACGATTATAGCGATTGGGAAGATCCTGTAAACCCCTGAATTCAGACTATTTTTGCATCCGCTCTAATCAAGCCTTGCGTAGCACATTGCGCAGGGTTTGCACGGCCTTCACGGTGCGGCTGTTCTGCAGGGCCGATAGTCGCGCTTCGGCCTGCTCCGCGCGTTGCAGGGCGTTGGCCAGTTGTTGGGCGGTGTCGAGTTCGCTGGGGCTGAGCGGGTGAGCGAAGGCGTGGCCTTTGCACAACTGGAAGTTGTCGAGATTGCACGGTGGGATGGCGAAAGCAGGTTTGAGGTTCAGGTGTTCGTCGGCGAGGAACCAGGTGTTGAGACCGTCGAACAGGATCGCCTGATAACCGGCGTCGGTGACCAGCGGTTCCCACGTGTGGTCGCGCTCCCAGGGGGTCTCGATGACGATGATCCAGGGACGGAAGCGAGTGAAGTCCATGCCGCGCAGGACGCTTTCTTCGTGGCCTTCGACGTCGATTTTCAGGAAATGGATCGGTCGATCAGCGGCATATTGTTCGCAGATCGACGTCAGTGTGCGCGAGTCTACTGTGAGGCTGCGCACCTCCATGCCTTGATCTTTGTGCTGTTTGGCGATCGCCGGGTCGGCCGTGGACAGGCCGGTATCGGGGATAGCGTAGAAGGTCATTTCGCCGGGCCGATCGCTGGCGATGCTTTGCACAGTAGTGTCGTGCGGACGTTGCTGACAGAGGGCGTCGTAGTAGTTCTGTATCGGTTCGACGTTCACGCCGTTCCAGCCGTGGTCATAGAAGGCTTTGGTAACCGAATCGTGATTCGGGTCATTGGCTCCTACATCGATATAGAAGCCGTCTTCGACTTGCTTGAGGGCACGCCACAAGCGGACGTCTTCAAAATTCTGCGCATAAGAAATAAACGTCACGGTCGCATCCTGTCGGGTTTGTTTTGTTCTTGTTGGGACGCGTGCGGGTGGCACGTTGTGGCCTTGTATAGCAAGGCGGGCGAGATGCCGCAATTATTCGCTGCGAGCGGGTGCAATCAGGCGGTTATGTCGTTTTGATTGGCGGCTTATGCACATTCGGCTGGGATTGACTCAGGTCAGGCGGGATTTTCTGGAAGCGTTCTCATTTTGTTCGCAAATTCCTGTTTTAACGGTTTTTTATCCATGTGAACAAAAAATGAACAGCGATGTTAATGGCGTGAAACAGGCGTAAATATTGGATCCACTATGGATTCATCAACAGAGTTATCCACAGGGTGGTCACGTTTTATTTGCGTTCGGCCAACACCAGCAAATTCCGTGGCGTAAGGGGGGCTGCGCAAAAAGTGCCAAGGCGTACGGTGTAGCCCTGTTCGACGAGGAACAGCGCCCGATCCAGATTCAACCAAAGCTCCAGTGGCCGTCGGAACAACCCGCGGAGCAATTCCAGGTTGCGTACTTCGGCCAGTCGCTGCCAACCGGTAGCTTCCAGTTTTTCCCAATCCGTCGGTCCAACTGTGGATAACTCTTTCAGCGCGGCCAGATCGCGACAGTAGTCAGGGAAGGGTTTATCCAGCCAGGCGCTCGGCAGAGATGGGGTTGGCAAGTACTCGTCAGTACCGCGCAACTGCCGTTGCAGACAATCGAAAGCCAAGCGTCGGGCCATCGAGGTATCGCGCTGGCGTTTGACCCTCGCACCGGCGGTGACGGTTTCGCTCATCGGCAGAGCCAGATCTTCGAGTGATAGCCGTAGGGCTGATCGCAAACCCTCACAAGACAGTGGCTGATACTCGCTGCGATTGATCCGGTTGTAGCAACATGGCGCGATCGCCATCTGCTGACATCCGGCGGCACTCGCCAATCGCATGAGGCGTACGTGCAGATCGCCGCAGGCGTGCAGGGCGATGGGTGTGTGACTGGCGCTCACCACGGCAGCGGCGTCCGCCGCGAGTACGTCCTGCTCCACATGCAGCGCATGCAAGTCATGACGCTGACTCAGCGCCTGACCGCTCGCAACCAACAAAGGATCATATTCGACACAAGTCAGTTGCTGCCCTTCACTCAACAATCGTCGACCCAGATGCCCTTTGCCGGAACACCAGTCCAGCCAATGCGTCGGCTGCGAGGCGAAAGACAGACAACTGGCAAACGCCTCGATCTGCTGCCACTTGCGCCCAGGTACATCGACATTCAAGCGATGCCCGGCAGCCTCAAGCGCGTGCCTTGGCAATTCGCCGACTGCACTCAGTTGGGCCGACAATTTCGCCAGTGAGGCAAATGGCTCGGGCGCATCGGTCAGATCAGCAAGATGGTTATGCGCGCGTTCTGCATCTTCCAGCGATCGCCCGCGAAGCCAGGAAGACAATTCCGGGTGACTGGTTTCCCACGCAAGGGAAAGATGCGTAAACGGTCGAGGTTTCCACAGCGCCTGATGCTCAATCAGAAAAGCATCCAGCGCGATGAAGCGGGCGAGCAAGTCATCGCCCGTCAGCACGCAGGAAGTTTCAGCGGCCCTGGCAGGCATCGACGCGCAGCCAGCGCTCCAGCAGCTTGAAGCCGCGTACCAGCACGTAAGCCATGACCAGATAGAACACGCCGGCGGCGAAGAAAATCTCCACTGGCAAATAGGTGCGGGCGATGATCGTGCGGGCCATGCCGGTCAATTCCAGCAGGGTCACGGTGCTGGCCAGGGCGCTGGCCTTGAGCATCAGAATCACTTCGTTGCTGTACGCCGGCAGACCGATCCGCGCTGCACGCGGGAGGATGATGTAGAACATCGCTTTCGGCCTGGACATGCCCAACGCTCGCGCCGCTTCGATCTCGCCCGGTGGAATCGCCTGAATCGCACCGCGCAGAATCTCGGCGATGTACGCCGCTGTGTGCAAGGTCATGGTCACCGTGGCACACCAGAATGGATCGCGCAGGTACGGCCACAGCGAGCTTTCACGCACGGCGTCGAACTGCGCCAGGCCGTAATAGACCAGGAACAGCTGCACCAGCAACGGCGTGCCCCGGAAAAAGAAGATGTAGGCGTAAGGCAGCGAGCGCACGTACCACAGCTTCGAAGATCGGGCGATGCCCAGCGGAATCGCCAGCAGCAGGCCGGCAATCACTGCGATGGCAACCAGTTCGAGGGTCAGGGTCGCGCCCTGCGCCAGTTTCGGCAGCCACTTGATGATGACTTCCCAATTCATTGCGCGCTCCTCGCAAAGCCGCGGGCGGCGCGTTTTTCCAGGAAATGCATGCCGGTCATCGCCAGTACCGTCAGGGCGAGGTACATGACCGCCGCGACCATATAGAAGGTGAATGGCTGTTTCGACACGGTCACGCCGATCTGCGCGTGACGCATGATTTCTTCCAGACCGATGACCGATACCAGCGCGGTGTCTTTCATCAGGATCATGAACAGATTGCCCAGGCCGGGCAGGGCGATGCGCCACATCTGCGGCATGATCAACCGGGTGAAGATCCGCCACTTCGACAGGCCCAGGGCCTGGCCGGCCTCACGGTGACCCTTGGGAATGGCAAGCAGGGCGCCACGGAACACTTCCGTGGCGTAGGCGCCGAAGCACAGGCCCAGTGCGATCACACCGGCGGCGAAAGCGTTGAGTTGCAAATCGGGGTTGCCGAAGTACTCACCGAGGGTGCGCATCAGGTTGACCGTACCGAAGTAGATCAACAGCACCCAGAGCAATTCCGGGACGCCGCGCACCAGCGTCGAATAGCTGCCGCCAAGCCATTGCAGCGGCTTGTACGGGGAAGTCTTGGCCAGAGCGCCGAGCAGGCCGAGCACCAGGCCCAGGCACAGGGCGGTGAGCGCCAGTTGGACGGTCATCAGCGCGCCAGCGGCGAGCGCCGGGCCGAATCCGTAGAGGTCGATAATCATGGGTTTCTGTTCAAATTGCGGCAGGCAAAGTCGGGAGCCGGCGCCGCTTGTTCACGGCGCCAGTCCCACAGGTCAGATCAATAGATGCTGAACGGGAAGTACTTGTCGTTGATTTTCTTGTAGGTACCGTCAGCGACGATTTCCTTCAGTGCAGCGTTCAGCTTGTTGCGCAGTTCGTTGTCACCCTTGCGCACGGCGATGCCGATCTTGTCGCTTTCCACCACCGGGTCGCCCTTGAACTCATAGTTCTTGCCAGCGTCGGTTTTCAGCCAATCGTAGTTGGCGTATTTGTCGGCGAGGATCGCATCGACACGACCGGAGGTAAGGTCGAGGTAGGCGTTTTCCTGGGTATCGTAGAGGCTGACCTTGATGTCATCACCGTAGGTGTCTTCGAGCCAGGTGCCGGCCAGCGTTGCGCGCTGGGTGCCGATGGTCTTGCCCTTGAGCGAGTCCTTGTCGGTTTTGAAATCGACATTTTTCGGCGCGATGAACTGCAGTTTGTTCGAGTAGTACGGGTCAGTGAAATCCACCGCGGCTTTGCGCTCTTCGGTGATCGACAGCGAGGAGATCAGGAAGTCGAACTTCTTCGCGTTCAGGGCCGGAATGATGCCGTCCCAGTCAGAGGTGACGACGGAGCATTCGGCTTTCATCTTCGCGCACAGGGCGTCGCCGATTTCCTTGTCGAAGCCGACAACCTGTCCGCTGGCATCTTTGTTGTTGAACGGCGGGTAGGCCGCTTCGATGCCCATTTTCAGGGTTTCAGCCATGGCACCGGCGCTGAACGCGAGGGTGACTGCGGCGGCCAGGAAGACCTTCTTGAAATTCTGCATGCATGTTGCTCCGTTAGCGGTTGCTGGACATGAATTGTTTGCAGCGCGCCGAAAGCGGGTTGTCGAACACCTGCTGTGGCGATCCTTGCTCTTCTATAAGGCCCTGATGAAGGAACACCACTTCGCTGGAGACCTGACGGGCGAAGCCCATTTCGTGGGTCACGAGCAGCATGGTGCGGCCTTCTTCGGCCAATGCGCGGATGACACTAAGTACTTCCTGAACCATTTCCGGGTCAAGGGCTGAGGTGGGCTCGTCGAACAGAATGACTTTCGGCTGCATCGCCAGTGTGCGGGCGATCGCTGCGCGTTGTTGCTGGCCGCCGGACAGTTGCGCCGGGTAGGCGTGGCGCTTGTCGGCGATACCGACCTTGGCCAGCAGGGCTTCGGCGACTTCGATGGCCTCGGCCTTGCTCTGGCCGAGCACCCGGCGCGGGGCTTCGATGATGTTGTCGAGCACGCTCATGTGCGGCCACAGATTAAAGTTTTGAAATACAAAACCGATCTCCGAGCGCAGGCGATTGATCTGCTTGCCGTCGGCGGCAATCAGTTCGCCGTTCTTGGCGGCTTTGAGCTTGAGTTCTTCACCGGCCACCAGGATCTGGCCCTGATGCGGGTTTTCCAACAGGTTGATGCAACGCAGGAACGTGGACTTGCCGGAACCGGAAGAGCCGAGGATCGAGATCACGTCGCCGTCGCGGGCGGTCAGCGAGATGCCTTTGAGCACCTCGAGCTGTCCGTAGCGTTTGTGCAAGTTGCGGATTTCCAGCGCGGGCGTGGCCTCAGCCATGTGCGTTCCTCATATATGTTGCGCTCCTGCTGTTGGCGGGCCTTCCAGGCGAGGCGGCCAAGCTAGCATAGCGTTTCAATGGCAGCCAACAGCGCTACGAGCGGTAATCGGGTGGCCTGTGGCGGGTTGTCGCATCGGCGCAGCAGACTGTCGCCCCATCAACAACCGAACGGGTGTTTGATCATGCAGACCCGTAGGTGTCGCGTAAAAAAAGGCGCGATGTTGCCAGCTTTGGCGGGGTGTTGGAAGCGCTATCCGGCCGAACGTTCCTTATTCGCCCTTTTTCTGTGCGTCGCACACTTTTTCTGTGTGTTTCTGGTGCGCGGATTCGTCTTCAAAGTGAGTCGCAGGGTAACGTTCTGGCGAATAGCCAGTAAACTCAATGACTTGCATCGGATGCCAGAGCCCGCGGCCTTCAAGGACTTGAAACATTTTGGCGCAAATATTGCGTGCAGAATAAGGAACAGGTCGTTGGATTCTTTTTACGAGAAAGAATTTTCAGACGTGCCGGATGCACTCGCTTTCCTTGCAAAGGTAGTCTCTATGAGCAGTACCCCAAGCTCCACTGGCCTCGAACAGGGGCTCAAACCGCGTCATGTGACCATGTTGTCGATCGCCGGTGTGATCGGTGCCGGTCTGTTTGTCGGCTCCGGCCACGCCATTGCTGCCGCTGGCCCGGCCGTGCTGCTGGCCTACGCCGCTGCCGGTACCCTGGTGGTGCTGGTGATGCGCATGCTCGGCGAGATGGCCGTGGCTTCGCCGGACACCGGCTCGTTTTCGACGTATGCCGATCGCGCGATCGGTCACTGGGCCGGTTTCACCATCGGCTGGTTGTACTGGTGGTTCTGGGTACTGGTGATTCCGCTGGAAGCCAACGCCGCCGCGACCATCCTGCATGCCTGGTTCCCCGGTGTGGATATCTGGGCCTTCGCGCTGGTCATCACCATGCTGCTGACGGTGACCAACCTGTTCAGCGTGAAGAACTACGGCGAGTTCGAGTTCTGGTTCGCCCTGATCAAGGTGCTGGCGATCATCGGCTTTATCGGCCTGGGCCTTGCGGCGATTTTCGGCTTTCTGCCGACCAGTCAGGTCAGCGGTGTCTCGCACCTGTTCGACAGCGGTGGCTTCCTGCCCAACGGCATGGGCGCCGTGCTGGGCGCAATCCTGACTACCATGTTTTCGTTCATGGGTACCGAAATCGTCACCATCGCGGCGGCGGAATCGAAAGACCCGGGCAAGCAGATCTCCAAGGCCACCAACTCGGTGATCTGGCGGATCGGCCTGTTCTATCTGGTGTCGATCTTCATCGTCGTGGCGCTGGTACCGTGGAACGATCCTACCCTGGCCAACCTTGGTTCCTACCAGACCGTGCTGGAGCGCATGGGCATTCCCAATGCCAAGATGATTGTCGACATTGTCGTGCTGGTCGCGGTGACCAGTTGCCTGAACTCGGCGCTGTACACTTCGTCGCGCATGCTGTTCTCCCTCGGCAAACGCGGCGATGCCCCGGCCATGTCGACCCGCACCAACAAAAGCGGCACGCCTTACTGGGCGGTGATGTTGTCGACCGGCGCAGCCTTCCTCTGCACCTTCGCCAACTACGTGGCTCCGGCCGCGGTGTTCGAATTCCTCCTGGCCAGCTCCGGCGCCATCGCGCTGTTGGTCTATCTGGTTATTGCCTTCTCGCAATTGCGCATGCGTAAACAAAGCGTGGCGCGTGGCGAGAAAATCGAATTCAGCATGTGGCTGTTCCCGGGCCTGACCTACGCGGTGATCATCTTCATCGTCGCCGCGCTGACCATCATGCTGTTCCAGGAAGCCCACCGCGTGGAAATCCTCGCCACCGGTCTGCTGAGCCTGATGGTGGTGGCTGCCGGTCTGCTGGTATCACGCCGTCGCAAGCTGGAGAAGCGTGGTGCGGTGGTGTTGAACTGAGTCGTAACGTGTAATCCAAAACGGCCGCTGTCAGGGATGACTAGCGGCCGTTTTTTGTTTCTGAGAAGGGCTTATTCGCTCTTGTCTTCCTGGGTCTCTACCGACTTCCCATAAGCATCCAGCGCCACCCCGAAATCCGTAATGAACTGCGGCTCGCTCAGCCAGGCCTGGGCTTGTTCGATGGTCATTCCGTCGGCCCACATGCGGTAGTCGATGAGCATGTCGGCGGCCAGGTGAGTAGCGGCCATGCCTTCGTTGTCGGCGTTTTCCATATCGAGCAGTTCAGGATGGTCGACGATGATGAAGGCCAGCTCGCGCAGCAGGGTCAGCAGCATTTCGTTGCGGCTGACGGCTTCGGCGTCGCGCATTTTGCTGAACATCGCCAGGGTGTATTCCGGGATCGGCTCGGCGAGGTGGCCGAGGTCTTCATCCTGATCCAGCGGTTTGCGCCCGACCATACGGATCTGCTTGGCTTTGGCCTTGGCGCGTTTGGCGCGTTTCTGTTGCTTGTTCAGGGATGCCATGGGAGCTCAGTTCTTCTGTTGGGTTTGTGCGGCGATCGCGTCGGATGCCGCTACATAGTCAGCCTGGAAGGCCGGGGATTCGATCCACGCCAGCGCGCCAGCCTCGTCGGTTTCCTGCGACCACTGGCGATACTCGATCAGCGCGGCGAGGATGAAATCCATCGCGCCTTCTTCACCTTCCTGCTCATAGACCAGTTCCAGCAGCGGGTCTTCAAGGAACGCCGTGCACATGGCCTGTTGGCTGATCTTTTCGGCGTCGATCATTTTCTTGAACAGTTCGGTCAGGTCCACCGATTCGAAATCGATGCGGTCGTCGTTCGGGTCCAGCTCGACCGGCGCTTCGGCGCGTTTGGTGCGGTTCTGCTTGGCCTTGGTCTTGGCCCGGGCGGCGCGTTTTTGCTGCTTGTTGGCGGAGGCCATGGTGTGTTCCGTCGTGCGTGGAAAAGGGCTTAACTGCGCGGGACTGGCCGTCCGGGTGTGTCGAGGGCCAGTGCGCCGGTCTGCAGCCAGGTCAGAGCGATGGGCCATAGTGTGGCTTGGTATGCGCTACGAAAAAAGCCGAAATGTCCGACTTGTTGTTCGTTGATGTCCTGCGGTTCGATGCGCAAGTGGGTTTTTGTAGCGTTGCTGAGGTAGCCGAGCAGGCGTTCGATGGCCGGGACGGTGCCGTAGGGATCGTCGCTGATGCTGATGGCCAGGGTTTCTGCGCTCACATTGGCGAAGGGGAGGGTGCCGTTTTTTTTCAACAGTACTCGACCACTGGGGCGCTGTTCAAAACGCGGGGCAGGCGTGCTCCAGTCGCGCACAACGCCCGTTGGCGTGTCTTCCAGCCAGCCGAGGCGTTTGCCAGGAAAGAAGCCGCAGAGCAGCGTCAGCAGCGGCATCACAACGTGCCATTTGCCAAACATGCGCCAGCGGTGCTCGGGAGCGTAATCGCGCCAGTAGGCGAACTGTGCGCCGACGGTGACCAACCGTCGGATAGCTCGCCCCGACTCGGCCAAACCTGCCGCGCAACCCCCAAAACTGTGGCCGACCACATCAATTGGCTGACCGGGAAACTCGCGTTGCGCACGTTTGAGCATCGCTTCGAAATCCAGGGCGCCCCAATCGCTCCATGAAGCGTTCAAGCCTTTGATCGAAGCCTGTCGCGATTCTCCGATGCCACGGTAGTCGTAGGTAATGACGTCGAAGCCATTGGCGAACAGATAGGCGGCGAAGCGCGAGTAGTGGCGGCAGCGCACGGAGGTGGCGGCGTTGATGATGACCACCGGGCGCTGAGCATCGAGTCCTGTGTGGCGCCAGGTAAAGCCGCCAAGCCCATGGCCGTCGGCAGCCGCTTCCTTGAAAGGCTCACCTTGCGTCGCAGCCAACGTCGGGGACTTTGACTGCGTGTCCTGCATTGCGGGCATGTCCTGACAGCTCATGACAATCGACCTGGGCGGGTAAGCTGCCAACGATAGTCTGCGCACCGCCCGGTAACAATCCGCAGTTTTTAATCAGTGGATTGAGTGAGCATGCGCTCTTCGATCAAGGCCTGTTCGCGATTGAGTTCTGTGCGCAGCTCCTCTTCACTCGGCAGGATCGTCTTGTAACTGCTGGCAAACAGTTGCTCATTGCCTTTGAGCATTGAGTAGCGCGCCACCGAATCGTTGCTCTCGGCAGACAGAAGGATCCCGACAGTCGGCTTGTCCCCCTCGCTGCGCTTGAGTTCGTCGTACATGCGCACATACATGTCCATCTGGCCGACATCGCCGGCGCTGAGCTTGCCGGGTTTAAGGTCGATGATCACAAAGCATTTGAGCAGGTAGTTGTAGAACACCAGATCGATGTAAAGATCGACGCCGTCGGTGCTGATGCGTTGCTGGCGAGCAACGAAGGAAAAGCCTTTGCCCAGTTCGAGAAGGAAGCTCTGCAGGTGGTCGATGAGGGCTTGTTCGAGACTGCTTTCCCGAACCTTGCCGGCTGACGGCAGGCCGAGGAATTCAAGCATGACGGGATCGCGGATGAGTTCGCGCGGATTGCATTTCATGGCTTCGATGTTGGTGGTGGCTTCTTCGATCACTTCGGCTTTGTCTCGACTCATGAGGAGTCGTTCGTAATAGAGCGTCAGGATCTGGCGGTCCAAGGCGCGGCTTGACCAGTTCAGGTTGGCGCATTCGTCCATGTACCAGTGGCGTGCTTTTTCGTTGTTCACTCCTAGAAGCCGGCGATAGTGAGTCCAGCTCAATTCGTGACGCAGTGCGTCACGAATTGGAAACGCCTGATAAAAGAGGCGCATATAGCGCAGGTTTGAGGCATCAAACCCTTTCCCAAACTGCGCGGTCAGATCCTTCGCCAGCAAGGCAAGCAACTGCTTTCCATAGCCCGCACGCTGGGCACCTTGCTGTTCAAACTCGACGGTATGTCTGCCGATCTGCCAGCAGGTCTGCACTTGAATCGTATCAACCGCGCGCAGCACTTTTTGCCGCGCCTGACGAATCAACTCGCCCAGCTCTCCCAGCAAGGAGTCAAGTTTCGGGTCTTGCATGTCTGCAGGTTTTAGCTGGCTCATTGGGTCTTCCGCTTCATTGTGAACAGACGCAGAAGCATGCCCAAAGTCGCCGTTTGAATATGTCGGGAGAGACGGTGAAATCCGCAGGAAGAGGCGATGGATATTGCAGGACGTTGCCGAGGAAAGGGACGTTGACGTGCAAAGGTCTGTAGTCCATTTCGTACGCCTGACGGCAACCGCTAGCGCGACCGGGGTTTGCGCTTGGCCTTGGTCGCAGGTTTATCGATGCGTGTCAGTCGATGCCACGCCAGGCCTGCGACCAGCAGCAATCCGCCGAAGAGTCCTTGGAAAACGATATGAAACCAGTACCCACCCGGCTGCCCGGCGAGGGTGTAGACCTTGGCCGGCCCACCGCGAGTGGCGGTGGTGATCGTTTCGTGAATCAGGCCGTCGATGGAGGAGTAGCCCAGCAACGCGCCGGTACCGATCAAAAACAGGCTGATCATGATCGCCAGACTTCTGGACACCAGGCTTTCCGGTGGCGGCGTTGGATGCGGCAGGGGCACGCGGGTTCGTTTCTGGTTCATCGCGGGGATGACCCTCTTCCGTAAGGGGCGGGCAAAGTACCTCAGTTCCCGATCGATCGAAAAGCGTCGTCTGGAAAAAGAGCTACGATCTGCCGTTGTTCCTCTCCGTCCCCTCAATATGCAGATAGGACCTGAATAACCTCTACGCGCAGGGGGTTGGTTTCTACACTCAGCAGCTTGATGGCCAGGGCGCAGCAGATCACGATCAACATCGGCTTGATCAGCCGTGGCCCAACCCGAATGGCAGCACGAGCACCCAACTGAGCGCCCAGAAACGCCGCCAGTGCCATCGCAATTGCGAGTGGCCAGACAATCACGCCTTTAGTGATGAAGACAGCCAGTGAGCCGAGGTTGCATGAGGCGTTGGCCAGTTTGGTGAAGCTCATGGCTCGCATCATGCCAAGGCCGCAGAGAAGTACCAGGCCAACGATAAAGAACGAACCTACACCAGGCCCGAAAATCCCGTCGTAAAAACCCAGGATTGGTGCCACGGTGAACGAAAAAAGCATGATGCCGATTCGCTTGCGACGATCTTCATTGGCGAGCTTCGGAGAGAGCGCGAAATAGATGGCGACAAGGATCAGCATGATTGGCACGCAAACTTCGAGGTAGCGTTTGTCGATTGAGCTGACCAGCAATGCACCGCTGGCGCCCCCGACAAACCCGCAGATTGCCAGGAAGCGGCCTTCGCGCCATTCGATCATTCCTTTGCGGGCAAACGTGACCGTTGCCGAGACAGTCGCTGAGGCTGCCTGAAACTTGTTAGTGGCAATCGCACTGATCGGGTCCATGCCTGCCAGAAGCAGCGCCGGCAGGGTGATCAGACCGCCTCCCCCGGCAATCGCATCAAAAAAACCGGCGCAAAACGCGACGAGTGCCAACATGCCGATGATGTCCCAGGACATTCCTTTTCCTCTGTATTTGATATGGATGAGCAGCCAGGTGGACCGTTGCTCACTAGCGCTGTTGTTGAAACCTAGCCCTGGAGCAATAGCGGGTCATCCGAGATGACGATCGGGGACGAAAACTTTGAGATACCGAAAATTCTAATCAAAACCCGTCTGTTGTCTTTGATGACGTCACGGCAGTGCAGCGCTCGAGTGTTGTTTATTACCATCGCCGACTCTTGTGTCAGCACATGCTCGGAGGGCGTCGCCTTCTCGATACCTCGACGAAGAGCGGCGTAGGCGGTCTTTACAACGCTAGAGGCGTTGTCATTTACGGAAAAACGATATGAGTTAAACCGTGCTGCGAATCCCGTCCGGTCGTCGAACTCTAGAATCGAAACATTGCTCCCATCCTCCCCTTTGCCTTTGGAAAAGGAGTCGCTGCGAGTGAATTGGAAATTGCCTGAGGTCAGTGCCAGGCAGTTGTTGAAGCCGATACTTTCGAATATAGGTGTCAGGGGTATTACCCTTGTGGGTTCAAGGGACGGATTCCAGAGGGCCGATAGTATGAGAGACGAAGGAGAGGGGGAGCGTCCGTGTTTGGCGTTCACAGCACACCAGTAAGGTGCCTCGGTATGCGGACCAAGAGCAAGGCCGGAGTGGGAGCTAAGTTCTTTGATTTCCGGTTCGCCTATTATTTCGTTGGCTCCGCCCCCCTTGAAGTTGGCCACCAGGCGAACCAGTCTTCCTTCGTTGTCCATGTCGTAGGCAAAGGACTCGTTATCTACGAGTTTTAGCAGGATCTGATTGCGTGCGGCCACGCAGAGGACGTCGTAATGATTTTCCAGGGAGGGCAGATCTGGCAGTTCTACTGGAGGTTCGGAGTTGCTGATCTTTTGCAGCCCTTCGAAGATAAGGACGGACAGCAAGCCATCGGAATAGGTATTTAGCAGCTCACGCTGGGGCTGCGAAAATAAGTGCTTCAACTCAGAGGCAGCCAGAGATGCCTTGGATTTGGCCCCCGCTGACTGAGGTCCGCCCATGGCGGCCAGATCTTCAGTGAACCTATGAAGCAATGCTGACTGTTGGATAGTGAAGTGAAGGGCTTTGATTTCTTGGTCAATACCTAGCTCAGCGGCTTGCGCCTCCGAACCGATGGTGCGAATGATCATGTACATCCCTGTTTTGAGTCTGCTCCGGGGTGTCTGGAGCTCCTCGGCATATTCTGCTCAGCTCGATAATGGAAATATGTCGTCCGTTACAGTTTGAGCGTGCGGAGTGTTCCGGCAGATTCGAAGGATGACGGCAAGACGTTTGTAGGTCTTTTCGTTCGCGAGCCCGTCAGTGGTAGAGGTACTCGCTGGTGTGATGATCGGAAGGGAAAGCGTGCAGATGCCCGGCACTCTGACGAAAGGAAACATCGCTCCATCAAATCGCAGGCATAAAAAAACCCTGAATCTTGCGATTCAGGGTTTTCGGTATTTGGTGCCCAGAGACGGAATCGAACCGCCGACACGGGGATTTTCAATCCCCTGCTCTACCGACTGAGCTATCTGGGCAACGGGGCGCATTAAAAGGGTTTTTCGAATTTACGTCAACGACTTTTTGAAAATTTCTTAAATTAATTCCGTCGCTTACGAAATATGCAGGTTATTCGGCTGGCGGCACATAGCCTTCGGCCTTGGCGTATTCCTCGCCGGAGAAGTACTTGTCCATTTCGCCCTGCAGGTATTTGCGATCTTCGGCGTTCATCATGTTCAGACGCTTTTCGTTGATCAGCAGGGTCTGGTGTTTCTGCCAGTCGGCCCAGGCCTTGGCGGAGACGTGGTCGAAAATATCCTGGCCCTTGGCCCCCGGGAAAGGGGCGCGTTCCAGCGCGGGCAGTTCTTCTTTGTACTTGCGGCACATTACGGTGCGGGTCATGGCGACTCTCCTGCATTCAAGACGGCGGCCGCGCGTTCGAGCAAGGTCTTGACCGGGGCAGCAAGGCCCAGGCGCGGCGGGGTGGCGAGGTTATACCAGAGCCAGTCGGCCTCGGCCACGTGATGGCTGGCTTCCTGCACCTGAACCAGCCACGGTTCGATGGATAACTGGAAATGGCTGAACGTGTGAACCAGGCTCGGCAGCGCTTGCTGCTGACCCATGGTCAGCGAGTGCTGATCGGCCAGATGCTGCAGGTCTTCCAGATCATCCAGTTCCGGCAGGCTCCACAGACCGCCCCACAGGCCCGTAGACGGGCGGCGGTAAAGCAGAATTGCGCCTTCGCCATTGGCCAGCATCGGCATCAGCGTGCGTTTCTGCGGAATGGCCTTGCGCGGCTTGGGAATCGGGTAGCGGGTTTCCAGGCCAAGCATGTGCGCTTCACAGCCGCGCTTGAGCGGACACAGCAGGCAACTCGGCTTGCTGCGCGTGCAGAGTGTAGCGCCGAGATCCATCATCGCCTGGGTGTAGGCGTTGACCCGGTCGTGCGGGGTGAACCGCTCGGCGTTGGCCCACAGCTGTCTGGCGACCTTCGGTTCGCCGGGGTAGCCCTCTTGCGCCGTGAAGCGCGCCAGCACGCGTTTGACGTTGCCGTCGAGGATCGGCGCGCGCAGGCCCATGCTGATGCTGGCGATCGCGCCGGCGGTGGACAGACCGATCCCCGGTAGCTCGGTGAGTTTTTCCACGTCACGCGGGAATTCGCCACCGTACTGGCTGACGACGATCTTCGCGGTCTTCTGCAGATTGCGTGCGCGAGTGTAGTAACCCAGCCCGGTCCACAGGTGCAGCACCTCGTCTTCCGGCGCTTCAGCCAGCGCTTCGACCGTCGGCAGCGCTGCCATGAAACGCTCGAAGTAATTGAGCACGGTGCTGACCTGGGTCTGCTGCAACATGATCTCGGACACCCACACCCGGTACGGGTTGATGTCCTGCTGCCACGGCAAATCGTGGCGGCCATGGCGGTCGAACCACTCCAGCACCGCCGTGGAAAACTGCTCCGCTGTCATCGCTTGAACAGCCCCTTCAATGCGTTTTTCAGTTCCGGGCTGACTTTGTCCCCCAGTTTCTCGTCGATCTTCTCGCTCAGTTTGTTGCCGGCCATTTTGCTGGCGACCTGACCGAGACGGTCATTGTCGACGCGGCAGGCCTTGGCGCCCAGTTCCAGCGGACCACGGCAGCGCAGCGGCCACTCGATGCCGACGAACTTCTCGCCGACCTGACAGGCCGGGTCGGGCATGGCGCTGGTGTCGCCCTCGACGATGATGCCGACGCGGTAATCCATGCCCAAAACGCGCAGGTCGATATCGCCGTCACCGTTGACGGTCATGCCGGGGATGCGCACTTTCAGGTCCGGGTTGCTGGCGACGCCGTTGCGCACGGTCAGGTTGCCCTTGAGCTCTTCGAACGGTGTGTCCTTGCCGCGCGGCTCGCCACTGAGGGTCTTGCGGTTGAGGGTGGCGATGCCTTTGCACAATTGCTGTTCGAGATTAGCGTTGAGCAGCACACCATTGTTGATGACGAAACTGGCGTTGCCGTTCAGCGTGTCGATCAGCGCCTGTTGGCTATTGCCGCTGCCGGTGAGGCTGCTGGTCAGCGTCACCAGCCCTTTGACCGGGGGATTCTTGCCCTGGCTTTCGATGATTTTTTCCGCCGGCACGCGATTGAGGCGGGTCTGCAAGTTCAGCACCGGCGCGCTTGGGCGCACGTCGAGGGTGCCGTTGGCGACGAAGCCGCCGTTGTACAGATCACCACTCAGGTTAGTCAGCGTCAGCAAGCCGCCCTGGCCGGTGGCTTTGAGCGCGGCGTTCTGGATCGGCAGTTTGTCGAGAGTCAGCTGGCCGAAAGTCAGGTCGGCATCTACGTCCAGTTTCGCCAGGCGTTCCACCGGCAGCAGGCGCTCGGTGCTCCAGGCGGTTTTGCTCGGTTTGTCCGGCAGCGGCGTGGTGCCTGCCACCGCGCCGGCCTCGGTGCTGGCGACTTCGGCCTGACGCGTTTGCGTGGCGCTGTTGGCCTGGGCCGATTTCGCGGGCAGGTAGCGGTCGACGTTGAATGTGTCGGCCTTGAGAATGGCGCGCAGCGACTGTTTGGCGAAATCCTCGATGGCGATGCGGCCGCTGAAGCTGCTGTCATCGAGTTTCAGGTTGATGTTGTCGAACGACAGACTGGTCGGCGTGGCGGCGACGCGGCTGACCAGTTCGACTTTGCTCAGGCTGCCTTCGCCCATCGCCGGCAGTGTCTGGCCGATGCTGTCGACGAATTTCGCCAGATCGAACTGGGCGATGGAAATGCCCCCGCTGATCTGCGGCGTCTTGTCGAGGTCGTTGGCTTTCAGCTCACCCAAGGCACGCAACTGGTTGGCGGAAATCTTGATGCCGGTCCATTCGGCGACGTTCGCTGCCTTGTCCAGCAACAACTGGCCCTGGGCGGAGAAAGTCATGGTCTTGCCTTGCAACGGATCGCCAGCGAGTTCGCCGGTCAGCTTCAGGTCTTCGAATTTGTAGCGTTGCAGCGCGCGCTCGAAGCGCAATTCGCCGTTGAGCTCGGTGCGCACGCGCAACACCGGTTGATTGGTGCCGAGGAACGCGGTGGCCTTCACCGGGATGTTGGTCGAGTCGTGCACCGGGCCGGTGCTCAGCTGAATGCTTTCGGCGCTGAACTGCTTGCCGGTCAGCTCATCGGTGTATTCAACGCGGGCGTTGTTGACGGTCAGGCTGTCGATGTCGAGGCGGATCGGCTGCGCCGGTTTTTCCACGGCGACGGTCGGCTCGCTGGCAGTCGTGCCCGGTGTGGCGGGTGGCGTCGAGCCGGGCGCCACAGGCACCTTGCCGATATCTTCCCAGTTGCCGTGGCCGTTCTTGTCACGGTTCAGGCGCAGGTTGAGGCCTTCGACGCGCACATCGCTCATCTGCACTTCACGGCGCAACAACGGCAGGACGCGGACGGACAGACCGAGCATCTGCAAATCGGCAAACGGTTCGGCGGGTTTGGCCAGGGTGGCGACGCTGGCTTCGTGCAGTTCCAGGCCGAGCCACGGGAACAGGCTCCAGCCGATATCGCCATTGAGCGTCAGCTCGATGTGGGCCTTGTCGCGGGCTATCTGGCGGATCTCGTCTTTGTAGTCGTTGGGATCGAAGAGGTGGGTCAGGGCAAAACCTGCCGCCACAATGATCAGCAACAGCCCGAGAATTACCAGACCCAGGATTTTGCCGAACGCTTTCATGGGCGAGTCCTTGTAGTTAGTCGAATTCGTCATTTGGCCGGGGAGTATAGCGCTGCAAGCACCCGGTTCGGTGTGGCGTCATCTGCCGAGGGTCGGCGGTGGCACCTGCAACTTCGCCACCGGTGCCTGCGCTTGAGGATGCCCGGCGGGCGCGAGAGGGCGCAATCCGGCCCCCGCTTGCGACGCCATTTTTTGCGCTTGGTTCACCAGTCGTTCAGCCCCGCCAAGGCGACGGGTAACTTTTCGCACGCATAAATGGGACAAGTAGCAAACGGCGTGGTGCCTTTGCAGACGCGGGGTTGGCGGCTTCCCGAGTCGTACGAGAACAGATGACTTGAAAAAAGGTGATATCAGTTTGGTTTTTCTGTCACCTGAGAATGGTAACCTTCGCCAGTTCGTCCGCCCGTCTGCGACTTAACGTCGCGCCATCAAGGAGCTTCACCTAAAAAAACGGTCATGCCTGCGTGCATAAGGCCGAGGGTGAGCAGTGGCTGGCGAACCATACTAACAATTGGGGGATACACAATGAGCACGAGCATCACGGCGGACGGCCTCAAAGCCGACCAGCCTGCGTTCCTGTCCAAGGAACGCATCATCGCCAAGCCCGGTTTCAACCGCTGGCTGGTTCCACCGGCCGCTTTGGCCATTCACCTGTGCATCGGCATGGCCTACGGCTTCTCGGTGTTCTGGTTGCCGCTGTCCAAGGCACTGGGCGTTACCGCGCCGGTGGCTTGCGCACCGGACATGAGCTTTATCGCACAGGTATTTTCGTCGAACTGCGACTGGCCGATCTCCATGCTCGGCTGGATCTACACGCTGTTCTTCATCTTCCTCGGCTGCTCGGCAGCGATCTGGGGTGGCTGGCTGGAACACGCCGGTCCTCGTAAAGCAGGCGTGGTGTCGGCGCTGTGCTGGTGTGGCGGTCTGCTGATTTCCGCGCTGGGTATCTATACCCACCAGATCTGGCTGATGTGGATCGGCTCTGGCGTGATCGGCGGCATCGGTCTGGGCCTGGGCTATATCTCGCCGGTATCGACCCTGATCAAGTGGTTCCCGGACAAGCGCGGCATGGCGACCGGCATGGCAATCATGGGCTTCGGTGGCGGCGCGATGGTCGGTGCGCCGTTGGCGACTGCGCTGATGAGCCACTTCGCTTCGCCAGAAGGCGTGGGCGTATGGCAAAGCTTCGTGGCCATGGCGGCCATCTACTTCGTGTTCATGATCGGTGGCGCATTGTCCTACCGCGTGCCGCCAACCGGCTGGAAGCCTGAAGGCTGGACCGCTCCGGCGAAGAAAGCTTCGAACGCGATGATCACCAACCGTCACGTCCATGTGAACGTAGCGTGGAAAACTCCGCAGTTCCGTCTGGTCTGGCTGGTGCTGTGCCTGAACGTGTCGGCGGGTATCGGCATCCTCGGCATGGCTTCGCCACTGTTGCAGGAAGTGTTCGGCGGCAAACTGCTGGGCGTCGATGTGCCGTTTGGTCAGCTCGATGCTGGTCAACTGGCCTCGATCGCGGCGATCGCGGCGGGCTTCACCGGTCTGCTGAGCCTGTTCAACATCGGTGGCCGCTTCTTCTGGGCCTCGTTCTCGGATTACCTGGGCCGCAAAAACACCTATTTCGTGTTCTTCGCCTTGGGTTTTGCTCTGTACGCACTGATTCCGAACCTGGGTCACTTGGGCAACGTTGCGCTGTTCGTGGCGGCGTTCTGCATCATCCTGTCGATGTACGGCGGTGGTTTTGCCACGGTGCCGGCCTATCTGGCCGACCTGTTCGGTACGCAGATGGTCGGTGCAATCCACGGTCGTCTGCTGACTGCCTGGGCTGCTGCCGGTGTGCTCGGTCCGGTGCTGGTGAACTATCTGCGTGAATATCAGTTGAGCATCGGCGTGGAACGCGCAGCTGCCTACGACATCACTCTGTACATCCTCGCCGGCCTGCTGGTGCTGGGCTTCCTGTGCAACCTGATGGTGCGCCCAGTCGCTGACAAGTACTTCATGACCGACGCTGAACTGGCCGCCGAACAGGCGCTGGGCCACGACAAGGGGGCTGATGCCAGCACCGTTCTGGAGTGGAAAGCGGCGCCGGGCACCAAACCTCTGGCAATCGCTGCCTGGCTGGTGGTGGGTATTCCGTTGGCGTGGGGGGTGTGGGTGACCCTGCAGAAAACGGCGGTACTGTTTCACTAAGTAAAAAGGCAGTACCCCTGTTGGAGTGAGCCTGCTCGCGATAGCGGTCTGACAGTCACAGAAATGTTGATTGCCAGGTCCTCATCGCGAGCAGGCTCACTCCTACAGTTGTTTTTGGCGTGCCTGTAATGGCTTGTATGGACATGTCTACCCGCGACAGCCGGGCGTTCTATCCGTCAGGCATCTCTCCTCTCGTGTTTCTGTTTGCGCCTCGCGTGCCTATAATGGCTGCCTTTTTCGCCCAATGATTTTGCGGAGCTGGTGATGGCCGAACGTAAGGCGTCTGTCGAGCGCGACACTCTGGAAACCCAGATCAAAGCCTCGATCAACCTTGATGGCACCGGAAAGGCCCGATTCGATATCGGCGTTCCTTTTCTTGAGCACATGCTGGATCAGATCGCCCGTCACGGGTTGATCGATCTGGATATCGAATGCAAGGGCGATCTGCATATCGACGACCACCATACGGTGGAAGACGTCGGTATCACCCTCGGCCAGGCCTTCGCCAAAGCCATCGGCGACAAGAAAGGCATCCGTCGCTACGGCCATGCCTACGTGCCGCTC
This sequence comes from Pseudomonas sp. NDM, assembly GCF_003105095.1. Classification (NCBI taxonomy): domain Bacteria; kingdom Pseudomonadati; phylum Pseudomonadota; class Gammaproteobacteria; order Pseudomonadales; family Pseudomonadaceae; genus Pseudomonas; species Pseudomonas sp. NDM. The sequence goes on from NZ_QETJ01000006.1 coordinate 70,859, forward strand.
GATGAAGCGCTGTCGCGCGTGGTGATCGATTTCTCCGGTCGCCCGGGCCTGCAGATGCACGTGCCGTACACCCGCGCCACCGTCGGTGGCTTCGACGTTGACCTGTTCCAGGAATTCTTCCAGGGCTTCGTCAACCACGCGCTGGTCAGTGTGCACATCGACAACCTGCGCGGCACCAACACTCACCACCAGATCGAAACCGTGTTCAAGGCTTTCGGCCGCGCGCTGCGCATGGCCGTCGAGCTGGACGAACGCATGGCCGGGCAAATGCCATCGACCAAAGGCGTGCTGTAATGCAGACGGTTGCAGTTATCGATTACGGCATGGGCAACCTGCACTCAGTGGCCAAAGCGCTTGAGCACGTCGGCGCTGGCAAGGTGCTGATCACCAGCGATGCGAACGTGATTCGTGAAGCCGACCGCGTGGTATTCCCCGGCGTTGGCGCGATTCGCGATTGCATGGCGGAGATCCGTCGGCTCGGCTTCGATTCGCTGGTCCGTGAGGTCAGCCAGGATCGGCCATTCCTCGGCATCTGCGTCGGCATGCAAGCCTTGCTCGACAGCAGCGAAGAGAATGATGGCGTTGACTGCATCGGCCTGTTCCCCGGCGCGGTGAAGTTCTTCGGCAAGGACCTGCACGAAGACGGCGAGCACCTGAAGGTCCCGCACATGGGCTGGAATGAGGTGAAGCAGAACATCAGTCACCCGCTGTGGCACGACATCCCGGATCTGGCGCGTTTCTACTTCGTGCACAGCTACTACATCGCCGCCGCCAATGGGCGGCAGGTGGTGGGCAGCGGTCATTACGGTGTCGATTTCGCCGCAGCGCTGGCCGATGGCTCGCGCTTCGCCGTGCAGTTCCACCCGGAGAAGAGCCATACCCACGGCCTGCAATTGCTGCAGAACTTCGCCGCATGGGACGGTCGCTGGTAAATGGCTGGGAAGAAGTCCAAACCGCCGATCCTGACCCTCACTCCCGAGCAGGAGAGCGAGGCCAATCGCAAGATTCAGCGGTTCATGGAAGACCGTTTCGAACTCGACCTGGGTTCGTTCGAAGCGGCGGAAATTCTTGAGCTGTTTACCCGCGAAATTGCTCCGCACTATTACAACAGGGCGATTTTCGATGTGCAGACTCACCTCAAGGAGCGGTTTGAAAGCATCGAAAGCGACCTGTGGGCGCTCGAAAAAAATTAAGAGCAGCGGCAAGCGTCAAGCTGCGAGCTGCAAGAGATAGACGCGCGTGCGCGCTTGCAGCTTATGGCTTGCAGCTTGCCGCTCTTTTGACGAAGGAAAAAGCATGCTGATTATCCCCGCTATCGATCTCAAAGACGGTGCCTGCGTACGCCTGCGCCAGGGCCGCATGGAAGATTCCACGGTGTTCTCCGATGACCCGGTGAGCATGGCTGCCAAGTGGGTGGAGGGCGGTTGCCGCCGTCTGCATCTGGTCGACCTCAACGGCGCGTTCGAAGGTCAGCCGGTCAACGGCGAAGTGGTCACCTCGATCGCCAAGCGCTACCCGACCCTGCCGATCCAGATCGGTGGCGGCATCCGCTCGCTGGAAACCATTGAGCATTACGTCAAGGCGGGCGTGAGCTACGTGATCATCGGCACCAAAGCCGTAAAGGATCCTGCGTTCGTCGCTGAAGCCTGCCGTGCCTTCCCGGGCAAGATCATCGTCGGTCTGGATGCCAAAGACGGTTTCGTCGCCACCGATGGCTGGGCTGAAATCAGCACCGTACAGGTGATCGATCTGGCCAGGCAGTTCGAAGCCGACGGCGTGTCGTCGATTGTTTATACCGACATCGCCAAAGACGGCATGATGCAGGGCTGCAACGTACCGTTCACCGCTGCTCTGGCCGCTGCGACGAAGATTCCGGTGATCGCTTCCGGCGGCATCCACAATCTGGGTGACATCAAGTCGCTGCTTGACGCCAAGGCGCCGGGCATCATCGGCGCGATCACAGGCCGGGCGATCTACGAAGGCACACTCGACGTCGCCGAAGCGCAAGCTTTCTGCGATTCGTACCAAGGCTGAGGACTGACCATGGCGCTGGCCAAACGCATCATCCCTTGCCTGGACGTGGACAACGGCCGGGTCGTCAAAGGTGTGAAGTTCGAGAACATCCGTGACGCCGGTGACCCGGTGGAAATCGCCCGTCGCTACGACGAGCAGGGTGCCGACGAAATTACCTTTCTCGACATCACCGCCAGCGTCGATGGCCGCGACACCACGCTGCATACCGTCGAGCGCATGGCCAGCCAGGTGTTCATTCCGCTGACCGTCGGCGGTGGCGTGCGCACCGTGCAGGACATCCGCAACCTGCTCAATGCTGGCGCGGACAAGGTGTCGATCAATACCGCTGCTGTGTTCAACCCGGAATTCGTCGGTGAAGCCGCGCAGCATTTCGGCTCGCAGTGCATCGTTGTCGCCATTGACGCCAAGAAGGTTTCCGGCCCGGGTGAAATGCCGCGCTGGGAAATCTTCACCCACGGCGGGCGCAAGCCGACCGGCCTCGATGCAGTCGAGTGGGCGAAGAAAATGGAAGGCCTCGGTGCCGGCGAAATCCTCCTGACCAGCATGGATCAGGACGGCATGAAAAACGGCTTCGATCTCGGCGTTACCCGCGCCATCAGCGATGCGCTGGGCATTCCGGTGATCGCTTCCGGCGGTGTCGGAAACCTGCAGCATCTGGCCGATGGCATCCTCGAAGGGCACGCCAGCGCGGTGCTGGCAGCGAGTATTTTCCACTTCGGCGAATACACCGTGCAGGAAGCCAAGGCCTACATGGCGCATCGCGGCATCGTCATGCGCTAAAGCGTACAGGCCAGTGGACAGCATGGCGCGCCCAAGGCACTCTTGGGCACGCCATGGATTCCGGTAGCCCGACATGATCAAACGCCTGCTTGTTGTTCTCGCCAGCGCCTCATTGTTGTTCATCAGCAATGCCCGGGCGCAAAACAGTCCCGACACCGATCTGGTGCTGCTCACCGAAAACTTCCCGCCGTACAACATGGCGAAGAACGGCAAGAATTTCGCTCAAGGCGAAAACATCAACGGCATTGCCACCGACATCGTTCGCGAGATGTTCCAGCGCGCCGGCCTCACGTACAGTCTGACCCTGCGTTTCCCTTGGGAGCGTGTCTACAAACTCGCGCTGGAAAATCCCGGTTATGGGGCCTTCGTCATGGCGCGCCTGCCCGATCGCGAAAGACTGTTCAAATGGGTCGGACCGATCGGTCCCGATGACTGGATCCTGCTAGCCAAGGCTGACAGCAAGATCACTCTTGAAACCCTCAACGATGCACGCAAATACAAGATCGGTGCCTACAAGGGCGACGCGATCGCCGAGACGCTGACCAAGCAAGGCCTCAAGCCGGTGGTGGTGCTGCGCGATCAGGACAATGCGAAGAAACTGCTCAACGGCCAGATCGATCTGTGGGCCACCGGTGATCCTGCCGGCCGTTATCTGGCCCGGCAGGATGGCGTGACTGGCCTGAAGACTGTGCTGCGCTTCAACAGCGCCGAGTTGTACCTGGCGCTGAACAAGGATGTGCCGGATACAGTCGTTGCCAGGTTGCAGGCTGCGCTTGATCAGATGCGCAAGGACGGAGTTGTCGACGAGATCATGGGACGCTATCTGTAACCACTGGCAACTCTGTGCCTGCCGGCAACGCTGCGACTTCGTTATCCGCTTCGTGATCGACTGTCGCGCTTTGCGTGTGCGTGGCCTCAGCAGGCAGGTCTGTCGCGTTCGGTTGCGGTGGTGTGTACACGCTGAAGTGCAGGTTCCTGCCATCGGTGTAGCTGACGACGCTGCCGATCTGTGTGCCGTCCGCGCGAAGCAGCTTATAGTCACTTTGAGTCAGATACACCGCCATCGAGCTGTTGCCGGCGACGATAGCCGCGACATCGATGGGTGCCGGGTTGAGCCATTCGTTCGAGTGTGTTTCACAGTGGGTAAAGTCATTGTTCAACCGCGCCGAAAACAGAAAGGGTTGCGACAGGTTGCTTTGCCACTGTGCGCCGAACTCGATCAAAGTGGCATTGCTGAACAGGCGCAGTCGGTTGTTTTGCTGCAGGCGGGGTGCGACCCAGCGCACAGTCTTGTTGTTGTTTTCCGTGTTGTGGCAATGGCCAACGAGCTGATAGTGATCCGTGCGCTGAAGCAGATACTCAGGTGACTGATTGAACTGTTGGCGTCGGGTGAGCTGTGGGTCTTTTACGATGAACCATGGCAGTCGAGCGCTGTAAGCAGGTTGCTCGGGCGCCTGCAGGGTGGCTGGTGTTACATCGACAAGGACTGGCGCGGCGGGGCGCGCATTGACGTCAATCACAATCGGGATACGCAGGGAATAAAGGTTGAAATTGGCGGGTTTGGAATAACCGTTGACGCCGACGAAGGTGCCTGGCGCCAGATGGATTTCATCCGCAGGCGCCGAAGGCGGAATGGCACTCCATGTGCTGATGCTTTGTCGGGCCCCACTGCCCTTGTCTGTCCACACCGGTACGTTGAGGCCAGAAGCAATCAAGAGGTCGGCACGGACGCAACGGACAGCATTCAAGGAAGGCTTTCCGTGACCGTCGGAGCAAACCGAACCGAGCGCTACGTACCCTTGCGGAGGAATGGGTCGCCAGATCGCCCCGTCCTTTTTCGAACCTGAACCTGTGTCTTGCCAGATCAGTTCGTAGTCGTCAGGCCGGCGCAACGCGCTGCCTTTTGCGGGGTCTGCACTGGGTGTCGCCGCTTCGCAAACCACGGCCACCGCATGTCTGTCATTAATGTTGTCATGGTCATCAATCGCCACGTCGCCCAACGGGAAATAACCCGGCAGCACATCGGCTGGTGGCGTGGGCCGCCAGAAGGCCGCCGGTTTCACTCGGGAGCCCACGGTGTCCCAGATGCGCAGAAACTCCGTCGTGAAGCTGATCAGCAAGTTGTCGTTTCGGATGGGTTGCATTTGCGCGGTTGGCAAAGCGGCAGTCTCATGAGTAGGCATTGCAATTCCTGATAGTTGTAAGGCGACGCAAGGGCGTCGCGACCTGTTGCAGGTCGCACTATCGGAGACGGGGACGGTTATCGGGTGGTAACTATGTATGTGCCAGCGTCACAGGGTTTTACCGGTAGACGCCGTCCTTGCCATGGCCGGCCATGGCGCGGTTGCTGCGTACGCTGATCATCTGCCGGATATCGATCCAGTCGATGCCCTGCGCTTTGAGCTTGGGCAACTCGCGCTCCAGTACCGCCAGGGTCTGCGGGTACGGATGGCCGATCATCACCGCCGAACCCTGTTTGTGCGCCAAGGCGATCGCGGTCTGTAGCTGGGTGGCAATGGCCGCTTCGGTGCGCTCGTCATCGAGAAACACATCTCGGGAAACGCTGGCCAGATCGATCTTCTGCGCCTGCTGCGCCGCCACGGTCTGCGCACTGGTGCGGCTGTCAACGAAGAATTTGTGACGACGCTGCAACTCACCCATCAACCACGCCATCGCCACCGGTTGCGCGGTCATGCGGCTGCCCATGTGGTTATTGATGCCGGCGGTGAACGGGACTTTTTCGAACGCGGCATTCAGACGTTTCTGCAGTTCTTCGATGGGCAGTTCGGGGTGCCAGGCGTAGGGGCCGGTGGCCGGATCCATCGGCATGTGCAGAATGACGATCTTCCCGGCGCGATGGGCTTCGCGCGCAAACTCGGTGGCGTGCGGGGTATCGGGCATGATCGCCGCTGTGACCGGACCGGGCAGGGCGAGCACGCGACGATCCCGAGGCAGGTTCTGCCCCAGGTCGTCGATGATCAGCGTCAGGTAGGCTTTGTGCGGCAAGGAACTGGCGGGCTCTGCTTGCGCAAAACCCGCCAGACAGCACAACAGAATGCAGAGTGAACGCAGCAACATCCTCAGCGGCCGGAGGTGATGCTCAGGCCTTTGAGCAGGCTCAGGGCCTGGGCCAACTGGTAATCGTCATCCTGCGGCATCGCTTTGGCCTTGCCAGCCGAACCACTCGGCTTGTCGGCGCCGCCGTTGCCGTTGCCCAGGTGACCTTGCAGGTCCGCTTCCTTGAAGTACTCGCTGTCGGCTTCGTTGGTGATCTTCGCGCGGCGCACTTCAATGTCCGGGACGATGCCCTGGGCCTGAATTGAGCGGCCATTGGGCGTGAAGTACAGCGCGGTGGTGATCTTCAGCGCGCGATCATTGTTCAGCGGCAGAACGGTTTGCACCGAGCCCTTGCCGAAGCTGGTGGTGCCCATGACCACGGCGCGTTTCTGGTCCTGCAGGGCGCCGGCGACGATTTCCGAAGCCGAGGCGCTGCCACCGTTGATCAGCACCACCATCGGTACCGCTTCGCTTTCATCCTTGCCGGTGGCGGAGAAGCGCAGCTCGGAATTGGCGATGCGCCCCTTGGTGTAGACGATCAGGCCCTTGGTGATGAAATGGTCGACCACTTCAACCGCCGATTGCAGCACGCCGCCCGGGTTGTTGCGCAGGTCGAGAATGATGCCGTTGAGCTTCTTGCCGTTGTCCTTGCGCAGCTTGGCCAGCGCCTTGGAGACTTCTTCGCCGGTCTTGACCTGGAACTGGGTAATGCGGATGTAGCCGTAGCCCGATTCCAGCAGCTGCGCCTTGACGCTCTTCACCTGAATCACCGCACGCGCCAGGGTCACGTCGAATGGCGTGCCGCCGTCGCGAACCAGAGTCAGGGTGATCTTCTGGCCGATCTTGCCGCGCATCTTGTCGACGGCTTCGGTCATGGTCTGGCCGCGGGTTGGCTGGCCGTTGATCTTGACGATGAAGTCACCGGCCTGAATGCCGGCCTTGGATGCCGGGGTGTCATCGATTGGCGAGACGACCTTGATGAAGCCGTCTTCAGCACCGACTTCGATGCCCAGGCCGCCGAACTCACCGCTGGTGCTTTCCTGCAGTTCGGTGAAGTCTTCCGGGCCAAGGTAGGCCGAGTGCGGATCGAGGTTGCTGAGCATGCCCTTGATCGCGTTTTCCAACAGGGTCTTGTCGTCCACAGGTTCGACGTACGCGGCTTTGATCCGGTCCATGACCTCGGCGAAGGTGCGCAACTCTTCCAGCGGCAACGGCGCCTTGGCGGTCGCGGCAGTGCCTGCCGGAGCGACGGTCGGGGCCGGTTGCGCGGCGAACGCCAGAGGCGCGCCGATCACCAAGGCGATCGTCAGGGCCAGCGAGGTAAGGCGGGACAAATGCAGCATGTCGAACGAACTCCTGAATTAGGTAACGTGCTTATCCTTGCGCACGACACCATTGCGCCGGATCACTCGGGTGACCCTGCTGACGAATTGCGAAATACAGCGCTGGCGTGTCCTGACCGCCACTGTTACCGACAGTGGAAATCGACTCGCCAGCCTTGACCACATCACCCGCCGACTTGAGCAGCGTCTGGTTGTGACCGTAAAGACTCAGAAAACCGTTGCCGTGATCGAGGATCACCAGCAACCCGGCACCGCGCAGCCAGTCGGCAAACACCACGCGCCCACCATGTACGGCATGCACCTGGCTGCCGGCGGAGGCGCTGATCATCACGCCATCCCACTTGGTGCGGGCATCGTCGCCGCGGTTTTCACCGAAGCGTGCGAGTAATCGACCATCAACCGGCCACGGAAGTTTTCCCCGGGTTGCAGCAAAAGGCCCGCCAAACGTTTCGCCGCTGCTCGATACCAGCGCGCCGGGGCTTGATCTGACGGGTTTTCGTGGGGCGTCGCTGTTTTCAGCCTGCGCCTCACGCAAACGCTTTTTTTCCGCTTCCTGCTGGGCGATCAGCGCTTTCTGCCGCGCTTCTTCTGCCTCACGAGCCTGACGGGCCAGGGTTTCTTCAATGGTTTTAAGGACTTTAGACAGGTCTGCCTGATCCTGCTCGCGGGCGGCCAGTTTCTGGTCGCGGGCCTTCACGTCGTCATTGAGTCTGGCGAGAACCTGCTGACGCTCCTTGCGGACTTTCTCAAGTGCTTCGCGCTGGGTGTCGAGGTCGCTTTTCTGTACCAGCAACTGAGCCTGCTGCAGACCGATGTCTTTTTCGACATTGGCCAGTTGGCGCAGGGTTTCGTTGAAGTTCTTCAACTGCTCCAGGCGTGCCTGGCTCAGGTAGTCGTAATAGGTGAGGGTGCGGGCGAATTTCTCGGGATTCTGCTGGTTGAGCAGCAGCTTGAGGTATTCCTGGCGACCGTTCTGATAGGCCGCTCGGGCCTGAATGGCGATCAGTCGCTGCTGTTCAGTGCGCGCGCTCTGGAGTTTTTTTTTCTCTGCATCGAGCCGCTGCAGCTCGGATTCGCTTTTCTGCAGTTCTTTCTGCAGCGCATCGACCTGTTTCTGCAGCTTGCCCATCTCGGTTTCAGTGCCCTTGAGCTCCTTCTGCACGCCGGACTTTTCTTCCTGCAGCTTGCCCAGGAGCTTCTTCAACTCGGCAATATCCTGACGCGTGGCGTCCAACTGCTGTTGGGTTTGCGCGCGCTCGTCGGCGAAGGCCGGCTGGAGCAGACAGGTCAGAGCAAGGGCGATCAGGACGCGAAGCATAGGGGCGGGCGGCACCAGGGTAAGGGACGGCCTAGTATGCCCGCCCGAGGCTGCAAAAAAAACGCCCAATTGGGGCTGTGTGATAACTGGACAGAAAAACACCGAAAACCAGTGTAGGAGTGAGCCTGCTCGCGATGACGTACTCACATTCAATAGAGGAGTTGACTGTCAGATGGCTATCGCGAGCAGGCTCACTCCTACAGGGTTTTGCGGTGTTTTCTGGATTCTGGTCAGACCAGGATCGACGTCCCGGTCATCTCCGCCGGTTTTTCCAGACCCAGCAGCATCAGCATGGTCGGTGCCACGTCCGCCAGCACGCCGCCTTCGCGCACCTTCAGGTTGCGTTTGCCGACATAGATGAACGGCACCGGCTCGGTGGTATGCGCGGTGTGCGCTTGGTGGGTTTCTTCATCGGCCATTTTTTCGACGTTGCCGTGGTCGGCAGTGATCAAGGCTTCGCCGCCGACTTTTTCCAGCGCTTCAACGATACGACCGACGCAGGTGTCCAGGCACTCGACCGCTTTCACCGCGGCGTCGAACACACCGCTGTGGCCGACCATGTCGCCGTTGGCGTAGTTGACGATAATCACGTCGTAACGCTGGTTTTCGATAGCGTCGACGATGCGGTCGGTGACTTCCGGCGCGCTCATTTCCGGCTGCAAATCGTAAGTAGCGACTTTCGGCGACGGGATCAGGATGCGCTCTTCGCCCGGGAACGGTTCTTCACGACCGCCGGAGAAGAAGAAGGTCACGTGCGCGTACTTCTCGGTTTCAGCGATGCGCAGTTGGGTCTTGCCGTTTTTCGCCAGGTAATCGCCGAGAACGTTTTCCAGGCTGCCGGCAGCGAAGGCCGATGGTGCCGGAATGCTGGCGGCGTACTGGGTGAGCATGACGAAACCGGCCAGCTTCGGCTGACGGGCGCGCTCGAATTCCTTGAAATCGTCTTCGACGAACACCCGGGTCAGCTCGCGGGCACGGTCGGCACGGAAGTTCATGAACACCACGGCATCGCCGTCTTCGACTTTCACCGGCTCGCCGATGGAAGTGGCTTTGACGAACTCGTCGCTCTCACCACGGGCGTAGGCGGCTTCGAGGCCTTCCTGAGCGGTGGCGGCGTTGAATTCGCCGTTGCCGTCGACGATCAGGTTGTAGGCCTGAGCGACACGGTCCCAGCGGTTGTCACGGTCCATGGCGAAGTAGCGGCCGATGATGCTGGCGATACGGCCCTTGCCGAGTGCCTGGAAAGTCGCGTCGAGCAGTTCGATCGACGAAGCAGCGCTTTTTGGCGGTGTGTCACGACCATCAAGGAAGGCGTGCAGGTAGATTTTTTCCGCGCCGCGCTTGAAGGCCAGTTCGGCCATGGCGATCAGATGGTCCTGGTGGCTGTGCACGCCGCCATCGGACAGCAGGCCCATGAAGTGCACGGCTTTGCCGGCGGCTACGGCTTTATCCACAGCGGCGCAGATAGTCGGGTTCTCGAAGAACTCGCCGTCGCGGATCGCTTTGGTCACACGGGTGAAGTCCTGATACACCACGCGCCCGGCGCCGAGGTTCATGTGGCCGACTTCGGAGTTGCCCATCTGCCCGTCCGGCAGACCGACGTCCATGCCGCTGCCCGAGATCAAGCCGTTCGGCACCGTAGCCCACAGACGATCCAGCACAGGTTTCTTCGCCGCGAACACGGCATTGGATTCGGGGCTGTCGCTGTGACCGAAGCCGTCGAGAATCATCAGGACCAAAGGTTTGGGCGTAGTCGTCATGGAATCCACTCGTGGCTGATAAAGAAGAGGGCGATGGAAAACGGAGTTGGAGTTTAAAGCGAAGTTCCGACCGCGTCACCGCCGGACGGGGTTTGGCCGACCATAGTGGCTGTGTATACTGGCCGACATTTTAACGCCCTGGAACCTCCTTCGATGGTTGCTCACCTGATTGAATTTGCCACTAACCACTACATTCTTGTCGGTATCTTCGTCGTACTGCTGGCTCTGTTGCTGGCACACACGATGCAGGGCGGCGGTAAAAGCCTGAGCACCGGCGAGCTGACCGCACTGGTCAATAAAGATGCAGGCGTGGTGGTGGACATCCGTCCGGCCAAGGATTATGCCGCTGGCCACATCGTTGGCGCGGTGAACATCCCTCAGGACAAACTGGCGGCCCGCGTCGGCGAGCTGGAAAAGCACAAGGCCAAGACCATCATTCTGGTCGATGCCCTCGGTCAGACCGCCGGCACCCACGCCCGCGAGCTGATGAAATCCGGCTTCACTGCCGCCAAACTGTCCGGCGGGATTTCCAGCTGGAAGGGCGACAACCTGCCGCTGGTGAAATGACATGAACAAAGTCATCGTCTACTCCAGCGACTACTGCCCTTACTGCTCGCGCGCCAAGCATCTGCTCGCGAGCAAAGGTGTGGCCTTCGAAGAGATCAAGGTCGATGGCAAGCCGCAGCTGCGTGCCGAAATGACCCAGAAATCCGGGCGCACGTCCGTGCCGCAGATCTGGATCGGCGCAAAGCACATCGGCGGTTGTGATGATTTGTATGCTTTGGAGCGCGCCGGCAAACTCGACGCGCTGCTCAAGGCCTGAACGGCTGCACCCACGTACAGCACTCCCTAAAAGACCCAAGATCGATAAGGATCTGAGATGACTGACCAACAGAACACTGCAGCCAGCGAAGAAGAAACCGCACCGCAATTCTCCTTGCAGCGCATCTACGTACGCGACCTGTCCTTCGAAGCCCCGAAAAGCCCGGCAATCTTTCGCCAGCAGTGGGATCCGGCGGTCGGTCTGGACCTGAACACGCGTCAGAAAGCACTGGAAGGCGACTTCTACGAAGTGGTGCTGACCCTGTCGGTGACCGTGAAGAACGGTGAAGAAGTAGCGTTCATTGCTGAAGTGCAGCAGGCCGGTATTTTCCTGATCAAGAACCTCGACGCGGCTTCGATGAGCCACACCCTCGGTGCGTTCTGCCCGAACATCCTGTTCCCGTACGCCCGCGAAACCCTGGACAGCCTGGTCACCCGTGGTTCGTTCCCGGCGCTGATGCTGGCCCCGGTCAACTTCGATGCTCTGTACGCGCAAGAGCTGCAGCGCATGCAGGAAAGCGGCGAGACGCCGACCGTTCAGTAAGACGGTTCAGCGACACCCCATGTGGGAGCGAGCCTGCTCGCGAAAGCGGTCTGTCAGACACATCAATGTTGCCTGACACGCCGTAATCGCGAGCAGGCTCGCTCCCACATTTGTTTTATGGCGTTACTTGAAATCGTTCTGGCGCCACGCTTCGTACACGGCGACCGCCACGGTGTTGGACAGGTTCAGGCTGCGGCAGCCTTCGCGCATCGGCAGGCGCAGGCGCTGGTCGGCAGGCAGGGCGTCGAGCACATCCGCCGGCAGCCCACGACTTTCCGGGCCGAACAGAAACGCATCGCCGGGCACGAATGCGGCATCATGGAAAGGCCGCGAACCCTTGGTGGTAAACGCGAACAATCGCGGGTTGCCCAGGCTTTCCAGGCAACTGGCCAGGTCTGCATGACGTTGCAGCGTGGCATATTCGTGGTAGTCGAGACCGGCGCGGCGCAAACGCTTGTCGTCCATCTCGAAGCCCAGCGGTTCGATCAAATGCAGGTGGCAGCCGCTGTTGGCGCACAGCCTGATAACGTTGCCGGTATTCGGCGGAATTTCTGGTTGAAAAAGGATGACGTGAAACATGCACGGCTCCGAAGGTAAAGATGAGCGGCATTCTACGCCGCCTGTGGACAACCGTTCGAAACTATTCCCGCGAGTCATCGGTTCGCTGGCGATTGTCGGGTTGATGATCGGTTTGATGATCGGCCGCCTGACGACGCCGGATCCGAGCGTGTTGCAGCAGGTAGAAGTGACCGATAGCGGTTTGGTGGTTTGGTTCAACAACGAGCCGAAGCTGCACGGTGAGATCATCGATGGCACGGTGGCGTTGTTGTTTCAGGCCGAAGGTCCGGCGCAGAAAGGCCAGCTCAAGCTCAATGGCAAGGACGTCAACTGGCGCGTTCGTAAAAGTGACGGTGGGTTATTGTTGACGGTGCTGGCAGCCCGGCCGCTGCAGGGCAATTGGCTCGGCAGTGAGGTCGATGACCGCTGGCGGCTGGTGATTCGTTTGCAAACGAACTGATTGAAATCCTGCCGTCCTCCTCGAGACCCCTACGCTTCCTGACGTCGTTTCCCACTGCGCCTGTCTGGTTTTCCACTCTCCTTGAAATGCTTGCACACGCTATCGTGCGATCCTCTTCAAACCGGCAGGATGCCGAAAGCCTTCGCCCCTTGCTCGACTGCCAGGGGTGACCTTTTCAAGGATGAACAACATGCCAGTAAAACCACCTACCGGTGGCAGCACCCCCGTGAAAGTGGATGCATCGACCAGCCCGACCCGACCGGCCGAGGTGGGCACACCGCTCCCCGGCCCATCGGGCCGTAGAGATTTTGGTTCAGGACTCTCCCTCGATGACCTGCGGCCGCGCCCGGGTTCGTCCAGCGCTGTTGACGCAGATGCCGCTGGCACGACCCCGGCGGTCATTATTCACGCGGCCCCTGTTGAAACGCGTTTGCTTGCGCCTGGACCGGCGCTGGACGATTACGTAATCAATGCCCGGGCAATTCTTCCAGAAGTCAACAGTGAAGGTTTAACGGTATTCAAGAAGCGCACCTACGCTGAAGTGGCCGATGGCGAATTTGTGCTTGTCGCCGTGGATCCGGAGACGGGACTGCATCGAGCCCGGCGGCCAAGCGATTTGCTTCCAGGTCCGGTAATGCTGCGTGATGCCACTAGCGGTTTTTGGTACCCGCGTACGGTCGTTGAGCCAGCCACCCGAGCGCAGGTCCGAAGTTATCTTCCGGACATGAGCGATCAACACGCGGATGATTTTATCGCCCGGTTCGATGACAAGGACGTAGCGGATCTTGAGCTCAAGCGGATTCAGCTTGGGCTTGCGCAACTGGGCAGCGAAAACGTCTGGTTCCCGCACTTTCAGTCTCGCGAGGCCTGGGGTAGTGAAAAGCAGGCGACGATTGACATGTGGAGCACGTTACGCCAGTTGTACAAGTGGCAAGGTCAGCCTGATCTGCGGGTCTATCGTGATGGGCAGCTGTCGGGGTACAAGCTGGATATGAATCTCATGCTATGGCCGGTCGAGAGGCTGCATTCATTGAAATTCAAAGCAGTCGTCGAGCTTTCTTTAAGAGGAAATGCGCGGCTGAATCCTGAGGTGTTTTTTGCGCAGTTTCCCAACATTGAAAGCCTGACGGTAACAAGCGCGCAGTTTGCCACCGGGCTACATGCCTGGAACAACGCTGCTGGGCGTTATCAGTTTCAGATACTTCAATCACGACTCGAGATAAATTCGCGCTTTGCGACGCTATTGAACGGCCTGTCCCGTTTACGAGTGCTGAGCCTGCAGGATTGCAACTTTCCCGCACGGTTTTCGGTGAGCGGCATGACGCAATTGCAAGTGTTGAGGCTTGGGAACACATATGGCATGGCAGATCTTGCTGGCGTGGTGGCCGGGTTGCCCAGTCCTTCGCGCTTACAGGTGCTTGACCTGCATAAGAATAATTCTTTGCTGGTGGCGCCTGACATTACCCGGATGACCGAATTGCGTGTGCTGGATCTGACAGGAACCGGAATAAACCGTCTCCCTGGCGGGCTTGGTGCAGATAACGCGCGGTCAAGACTGGAAGTATTGAGACTGGGTGACAATGCGCTGTCGGTCGCACCATCACTCAAAGGAATGACTGCACTGCAGGAGCTGGATCTTTCCAATGCAAGGTTAGACAGTTTCCCGGAGGGCATCACCAGCGAGATTCCCGCGAAAGTGTTGAACCTGGCGAACAACCGCATCTCGTCGATTCCCGAATCCGTTGAACTCAGAGCCGGCTTCAATCTCATCGGCAATCCAATAACGGATCCGGCTTCGCTCCGCCGGCTGATACATGCACGTATCACAACAGGCACCGATATCTAATGATCGCTCGGCAAACCTTTGGCTGCGCAATGTGCCGCCGGGGAAAGAATTAACTGAAAAATTGGAGCTCTGGGACACCTTCGGTTCTCGGCCCGGCCTGCTGGACGCGATCCGGAGATTGAGTCGTACACCCGAATTTCATGTCGAGCATCCGCTAACGCAACGGCGCGTCTGGTGGTTCCTGAAAATCTACCGTGGGCGCGGCGCTGGCGAGCAGGCACGGCTCGACGACATTTTGCTCCATGAAACCAGCCCCGGAAAAATGCTGGACAGGCTGGAAGCCGAGATCCGGGAATATGACTCGGGGCGGCAAAATCCGCCTCTGCATCATTTGCCCAAGCGTCCGAGGCTTGATTAGCGCCGGGCTGAACACCTCAGCTGGCGGTGTAAAAGCGGGAATCCCTGACCTGCCTGTATCAGGGTTCCCAAAAGGATGGACTTCGCTGTTGGCGGCGGTCCGGTGTAAAGAGGGAACCCCCGGCCTGCCTGTACCAAGGATCCCAAAAGGGTGGGCTCGCCGCTTTGTGCCGTGAGCCCGGTGTAAAGAGGGGAATCCCCGGCCTGCCTGTACCAAGGTCCCCGAAACGGGTGGTGAAACGAATCACCTGTCAGAGGTATTGCAGGGGGCGTGCCAGGTTTTCATTTGTTGAAACAAAAAGCGCCTGCGAGATGCGAAAGCCCCGGAATTCGGGGCTTTCAGTTATTCAAAGATCGGATTTTCCAGCGCTTTCAGCTGTCGCGGTGACAATGCCGCTGTGCGCGATCGCAGGTCGTCGTGCATTGATGCGGTGCACGGAGAAGCCAATGTGGGAGCGAGCTTGCTCGCGATGGCGTCGGTTCAGTCACTGAGCCGCTCAATGACCTGACGCTTTTGCGAGCAAGCTCGCTCCCACACTTGATTACGGATGACCACAAATAAACTGTTCTACCGAAGGCCGATTACCCTTCCTCGCCCTCATCATCATCCCCACCATCAACCTTCATCCCCAGTTCCTTGATCTTGCGCGTCAGGGTATTACGCCCCCAGCCGAGCAAAACGGCAGCATCACGCCGGCGCCCGGCGGTGTGCTTGAGCGCCGTCTCGATCATGATCCGCTCAAACGCCGGCACCGCGCTGTCGAGCAGGCTCGACTGGCCACGGGCCAAGGCCTGATCGGCCCACTGGCGCAGGGCCTGTTCCCAGTTAGTCACGGGCGCCGAGTCCTGCGGCAGGTTGAGCAGCTCTGGCGGCAAGTCGCTGATGTGCACTTCACGGCCGGAGGCCATGACGGTAATCCAGCGGCAGGTGTTCTCCAGTTGACGCACGTTGCCCGGCCACGGCAGGTTCTTCAGGTATTCCTCGGTCTCGCTTTTCAGCAGCTTCGGCTCGACTGCCAATTCCTGCGCGGCACGGCTGAGGAAGTGCCGGGCCAGCGTCGGGATGTCTTCACGACGATCCGACAGGCGCGGGATGTGGATACGGATCACGTTGAGGCGGTGGAACAAGTCCTCACGGAATTTGCCGGCGTGAACCAGGGTTTCCAGATTCTGGTGGGTGGCGGCGATGATGCGTACATCGACTTTGACCGGCACATGCCCGCCAACGCGATAGAACTCGCCATCGGCCAGGACACGCAACAGGCGGGTCTGGGTATCCGCCGGCATGTCGCCGATTTCATCAAGGAACAGCGTGCCGCCATCGGCCTGCTCGAAGCGACCGCGCCGCAGGTTTGCGGCGCCGGTGAATGCGCCTTTCTCGTGACCGAACAGCTCCGATTCCATCAGATCCTTGGGAATCGCCGCCATGTTCAACGCGATGAACGGAGAAGCCGCGCGCGGGCTGTGGCGGTGCAGGGCGTGGGCAACCAGTTCTTTACCGGTACCGGATTCGCCGTTGATCAGCACGGTGATGTTGGAGTGGCTCAAGCGACCGATGGCGCGAAACACTTCCTGCATCGCCGGCGCTTCGCCGATGATTTCCGGAGTACGGGTCAGCGCCGGCACAACTTCCAGGCCTTGCTGCTCCTGCGCATGTTGATTGGCACGCTTGACCAGCGACACCGCTTCATCGACGTCGAACGGCTTGGGCAAGTACTCGAAAGCGCCGCCCTGATAGGAGGCGACAGCGCTGTCCAGATCGGAATGAGCGGTCATGATGATGACCGGCAGCCGTGGGTGCTGTTCGCGAATCCGCGCCAGCAGATCCAGGCCACTGGCACCCGGCATGCGGATATCGGAAATGATCACGTCCGGCTGCTGCCGGGCCAGACGACTCATCACGCCATCGGCGCTGTCGAAGCTCTGGGTAGTCATGCCTTCCTGCTGCAAGGCCTTTTCCAGAACCCAACGGATAGAACGGTCGTCATCGACGATCCACACGGTTTCACTACGGCTCATGTCGATGTGGCTCCTTGTTCCAGTGGCAGGAAGATCGAGAACGTGGTGTGGCCTGGATGGCTCTCACACTCGATCAGGCCCTGGTGCTGACTGATGATGTTCTGGGTAATGGCCAGGCCTAGCCCGGTACCGTCCGGGCGACCGCTGACCATCGGAAAGAAAATGGTTTCCTGCAGTTCCGCCGGGATGCCCGGACCGTTGTCGATGATCTCGATCTTGGTCACCAGACGATGGCGGATATGGCCGATGGTGAACTGGCGCATGGCGCGGGTGCGCAGGCTGATGCGGCCAAGGCGCAGTTCGTTCTGGCTGCTGATCGCCTGCATCGCGTTGCGCACGATGTTCAATACCGCCTGGATCATTTGTTCGCGGTCGATCAACACGTCGGGAATGCTCGGATCGTAGTCGCGCACCAGAGTGATGCAGCCCTGGCTCTCGGCTTCGACCAATTGGCAGACGCGTTCGAGGACTTCATGAACGTTGCACATCGCCAGCGAGGGCAGTTTGTTCGAGCCGAGCATGCGGTCGACCAGATTGCGCAGGCGGTCGGCCTCTTCAATGATCACGTTGGTGTAGTCGCGCAGGCTTTCTTCCGGCAGCTCGCGGGCCAGCAACTGCGCGGCACCGCGGATGCCGCCGAGGGGATTCTTGATCTCGTGGGCGAGGCCGCGCACCAGCATCTTGCTGGTTTCCTGCTTGGACAGCTGCGCCTCTTCCTTGGTGATGCGCAACAGGCGATCACGCGGGTGCACTTCAAGCAAAAGCAGAGTCGCGCCGTTGCTGAGGATCGGCGTCACCGCGTAATCCACGGTCAAAGTCTGGCCGGTGAGGGCGGTGAGCATCGCTTCACGCTTGGTGAACGGGTGCGCTTGCTCGACCGCTTGGCGCAGGGAGTTGAGCGCCTCGGGGGATTCGGTGAACAGCTCGCTGATGAACTGGCCGTGACTGCGTTGACCGCTGACGGCCAGCAGCATCTCCGCCGCCGGGTTCATGTACTCCAGGCGCAGTTCTGCGTCGAGCAGGATGGTCGCCGTGGTCAGGTTGTCGAGCAGCAAACGGTGGATAGCGTCGCTTATGGTCATCTGGACCCCTTTTGGAGCAAGGCGTGCGCGAGAACAAAGCGCTGATAACAGGAAAATGCAAAAACCAAACCAAGGCTCCGAAAAGAAGCGTTTAAGCCCTGAAACAGGCGTTTGACGCGCGTTTGTATGGCACGAAGCCAGCTCAAACGGGAAGTTTCGAACCAAAATGGGTTGAGTGGTGGGCAGGATGCAGTTTAGTGCACCAATAGAGTGCGCATTGCGGATGGGCGTTAAAAGAAGCGCAAAAACGGATTTTTCGGTTCTTCAGGTTTGTCCTTGAGCGGGCATTCCGGGCGGGCGCCGTAGTCGTCGGCCACGCAGGGTTTGATCTGGCGTTTCTGCGCCAGGGAAATGCGCAGCATGTGAAACGGCTGATTGGCGGTGCGCTCCACGGTACGCCCGGCGGCGTCGAGAATCTCGATTGAAAGGCTGTGGCTGCCGCGATCGATATTACTCAGGGCAAATACCGGACTGACGCCGGGCTCGCCCGTGGCCTTGCCATCGAGCAGCAGGCGATAACGATGGCCGCTTTGCAGGCCGGGCTCGCTGGTGACGCTGACGATCAGCTCGCCGGCGCTGCTGCGCAGAGTAGCGTCGGGCTCCGGAATCAGAATGCGCAGCATGTCGTAATGAAAGGGCGGTGGTTCGGCGGATTTTTTCGCCGTGGTGATCGGCGCGGCGGTGCTGGCAGGGACGGCCATGCGATTGCTGGTTGCGATGGGTACACGCTTGGCATTCGCCCGGGGCTGGTCGGTGTAGACGCGGTTGCCCTGTGCGTCGACATAGGTAAAGACCTCGGCCGAGGCGGGCAGCGCCATCAGCGTCAGGATGAGTATCAGTCCTGCGCGGATCATGGCGTGTGCACGCGTTGCACGGTGAAGACGGCTGGCGGGCTCTGCTGGATGACGGTCTGGCCGTCGATCACTTGCACCGCCAGGCGATGTTCGCCGCGATCGATGTTGACCAGTTGCAGAACCGGCACGTTGCTCGGCTGGCCATAGGGTTGATCGTCCAGCACCAGTTTTAGTTGATGCGGCGGTTGCAGGCGCGGTTTGATCAATACGTTGACCGTGAAGGTGCCATCGTTGGCGCGCAGGGCCTCGTCAGTGGGCAGGCCGGCGAGCTCAAGGATTTCGTAAGCGTTGCGCGGAGGCTGGCGCTCATCGGGACTGGGTGCTTGCGGAGCGCTCGGTGCTTGCGGTTCGACCCGATTGAGGGGCGGCAAGTCGACCGGTTGCGCCTGCACGCCGTCCGGCGGCTGGTTGCTGTATGCGGTGTTGCCGTTGGCGTCGGTGTACTTGTAGATCTGCGCAGCGGCGGGCAGGGCGATCAGCAGCAGAATGTAGAGAAACGTGCGACCCATGAAATCGACCGGGGTTGGAAACTGTGGGTAGCAGCATAGGACAGGTGAGGCGGTTGGCCCAGCCCGGTGCAAGTTCCCAAAGTGCCCTCACCCTAACCCTCTCACAGAGGGAGAGGGAACCGACCTTGTTGTTTGCATGAGTTACAGCAACCTGAAATTCCCCTGTGAACTCAGGTTTTGAAGAGCATGAAGATCAGTTCCTTCTCCCTCTGGGAGGGGGTTAGGGTGAGGGGGCTTTTGATCTGCAATGAAAAAAGGCCTCCCGAAGGAGGCCTCTTTTGTCACGCCGCTTTGCGCAGCGCTACCGGATCAGCAGCTGTAGTACAGCTCATATTCCAGTGGGTGTACGAAGGTGCGAACCTTGATTTCTTCTTCCGATTTCAGCGCGATGTAGGCGTCGATGAAGTCGTCGGAGAACACGCCGCCCTTGGTCAGGAACGCGCGGCCCTTGTCCAGCTCTTCCAGGGCTTCTTTCAGGCTGCCGCAAACCTGTGGAATCTCTTTCGCCTCTTCAGGCGGCAGGTCGTACAGGTTCTTGTCGGCGGCATCGCCTGGGTGGATCTTGTTCTGGATACCGTCCAGACCGGCCATCAGCAGGGCTGCGAAAGCCAGGTACGGGTTGGCGGCCGGATCCGGGAAGCGCGCTTCGATACGGCGGGCTTTCGGGCTCGACACGTAAGGAATGCGGATCGACGCGGAACGGTTGCGCGCCGAGTAGGCCAGCATTACCGGCGCTTCGAAGCCTGGTACCAGACGCTTGTAGGAGTTGGTCGCCGGGTTGGTGAAGCCGTTCAGGGCCTTACCGTGCTTGATGATCCCGCCGATGAAGTACAGAGCGGTGTCGGACAGGCCGGCATAGCCTTCGCCTGCGAAGGTGTTCTTGCCGTCTTTCCAGATCGACATGTGTACGTGCATGCCCGAACCGTTGTCGCCGTACAGTGGCTTCGGCATGAAGGTCGCGGTGCGGCCGTAAGCGTCGGCCACGTTGTGCACAACGTATTTCAGGGTTTGAACTTCGTCGGCCTTCTTCACCAGGGTGTTGAACTTGACGCCGATTTCGTTCTGGCCGGCAGTTGCCACTTCGTGGTGGTGAACTTCAACCGACTGACCCATTTCTTCCAGTGCGTTGCACATGGCGGTACGGATTTCGTGGTCGTGGTCGAACGGTGGAACCGGGAAGTAGCCGCCTTTCACGCCTGGACGGTGACCCTTGTTGCCGCCTTCGATGTCCTGGTCGGACATCCACGAACCTTGCTCGGAGTAGATCTTGAACATCGAGCCGGAGATGTCCGACTTGAATTTCACCGAGTCGAAGATGAAGAATTCTGGCTCTGGACCGGCGAATACGGTGTCACCGATACCGGTGGCTTTCAGGTGCTCTTCGGCGCGCTTGGCGATCGCACGTGGGTCGCGATCGTAGCCCTGCATGCTCGAAGGCTCGATGATGTCGCACACCAGAATCAGGGTTGGGTCTTCGGTGAACGGATCGAGTACGGCCGTTTCGTCGACCGGCATCAGGATCATGTCGGAGGCTTCGATGCCTTTCCAGCCGGAGATGGAGGAACCGTCGAACATCTTGCCGACTTCGAAGAAGTCGTCATCCAGCGCATCGCGAGCCGGCATGGTCACGTGGTGCTGAGTGCCTTTGGTGTCCGTGAAGCGCAGATCAATCCACTTGACGTCATGATCTTTGATGAGTTGAACCGACTTCGACATAGTGTCCTCCGGGTGAATTAGGGCGGGTAGTGGATGCCCTTAATAATGGTGATGCCGGCGCGAATACTCTGCCAAGGCAACCTGCCTCACAAGGGAGCAAATTGCATGCCAGTGCCCCAGCATGGGTTTTTTGCGCCAAATTCACGCTTATTAAGGTGCGCAAGCTACTGAATCGACAAATCTCGCCCCGTAATGTTGCGTTTGAATTCAGAAATGACCTGTTTTGGTGCGTGCAAAACCTTCTGCACATTAACTGGTTAAACCTTGAGCAATTTCCGCTATAATCCGCGCCCCCCTTTTTCGGCTGGCCGTTCGCGCGCTGTTTTCATGAAACTTATCGTAAAAGTCTTCCCCGAGATCACCATCAAAAGCCGACCTGTCCGGACGAAATTCATCCGCCAGTTGGCCAAGAACATCCGCACCGTGCTCCGTGACCTGGACCCGGCCGTGGTGGTGAACGGCGTGTGGGACAATCTCGAGCTGGAAACCCGCGTCACCGACCCCAAAGCCTTGAAAGAGATGGGCGAACGCCTGACCTGCATGCCGGGCATCGCGCACTTTCTGCAGATCGACGAGTACCCGCTGGGCGACTTCGACGACATCACCGAAAAGTGCAAACAGCACTACGGCGATGCGCTGGCCGGGAAGATTTTCTCGGTGCGCTGCAAGCGTGCGGGCAAGCATGCGTTCAGCTCGATGGACGTCGAAAAATACGTCGGCAGCAAGCTGCGTCGTGAGTGCGGTGCAGCCGGAATCGACCTGAAAGCGCCGGAAATCGAAGTACGTATCGAAGTTCGCGACAAACGGTTGTTCGTGATTCACAGCCAGCACAACGGCATCGGCGGTTACCCGCTCGGTGCGCTGGAGCAGACGCTGGTGTTGATGTCCGGCGGCTTCGATTCGACCGTGGCGGCTTACCAGATCATGCGCCGCGGCCTGATGGCGCATTTCTGCTTCTTCAATCTCGGCGGGCGTGCCCACGAATTGGGCGTGATGGAAGTCGCGCACTTCATCTGGAAGAAGTACGGCAGCTCGCAACGCGTGCTATTTGTCAGTGTGCCGTTCGAGGAAGTGCTGGGCGAAATTCTCGGCAAAGTCGATAACAGTCATATGGGCGTGGTTTTGAAGCGTATGATGTTGCGCGCCTCGTCCGAGATCGCCGAACGCCTGCACATCGATGCGCTGGTGACCGGTGAAGCGATCTCCCAGGTGTCGAGCCAGACGCTGCCGAACCTGTCGGTGATCGACTGCGTGACTGACAAGCTGGTGCTGCGGCCGCTGATCGTCGCGCACAAACAGGACATCATCGATACCGCCAACGAGATCGGCACCGCCGATTTCGCCCGGCACATGCCGGAATACTGCGGTGTGATTTCGGTCAACCCGAAGACCGCCGCCAAGCGTGGCCGGGTTGAGCACGAAGAGAAAGAGTTCGACATGGCGGTGCTCGAGCGTGCGCTCGCCAACGCCAAACTGGTGCCGATCGATCGGGTGATCGACGAATTGGGCCAGGATTTGCAGATTGAAGAAGTCAGCGAAGCGCTGGCCGGTCAGATCGTGATCGACATCCGCCACCCGGATGCCGCCGAGGATGACCCGCTGGAACTCGCCGGCATAGAGGTACAGACGATGCCGTTCTATGCAGTGAACGCACGTTTCAAGGAACTGGACCCTACTCGCCAGTACCTGCTGTATTGCGACAAAGGCGTGATGAGTCGCCTGCATGCCCACCATTTGCTCAGTGAGGGGCATGCCAATGTGCGCGTTTATCGACCGAGCTAAGTGCCCGGGGCTGTTTGCCTGTGGCCTGCGTCACCGGCCCCCCGACACCGCCGTCAAGCTGTAACGGCCATGCCGGACACTACTGCTAATCGCTGCCATGACTTGTCAGCAAACCGAATCCTCTGATCGAGATACACAAGTGATCGAAAATCTACGCAACATCGCCATCATTGCCCACGTTGACCACGGTAAAACCACCCTGGTAGACAAACTCCTGCGTCAATCCGGCACTCTGGAGCGCAACGAGCTCAACGACGAGCGCGTGATGGACTCCAACGACCAGGAAAAAGAGCGCGGTATTACCATTCTGGCGAAGAACACCGCCATCAACTGGAACGGCTACCACATCAACATCGTGGACACCCCGGGCCACGCCGACTTCGGCGGCGAAGTTGAACGCGTAATGTCGATGGTCGACTCCGTTCTGCTGCTGGTTGACGCTCAAGACGGCCCTATGCCGCAAACCCGTTTCGTGACCAAGAAGGCTTTCGAAGCCGGCCTGCGTCCAATCGTGGTGATCAACAAGGTTGACCGTCCAGGCGCGCGTCCGGACTGGGTTCTGGACCAGATCTTCGACCTGTTCGACAACCTCGGTGCGACCGAAGAACAACTGGACTTCCAGGTTGTTTACGCTTCGGCCCTGAACGGCATTGCCGGTCTGGACCACACCGCCATGGCGGAAGACATGACTCCGCTGTACCAGGCAGTAGTCGACCACGTTCCGCCTCCGGCCGTTGACCGTGACGGTCCGTTCCAGATGCAGATCTCCGCGCTGGACTACAACAGCTTCCTGGGTGTTATCGGTGTTGGCCGTATCGCTCGCGGTCGCGTCAAGCCGAACACTCCGGTTGTCGCCATCAGCGCCGACGGCAAGCGCCGCAACGGTCGTATCCTGAAGCTGATGGGTCACCACGGTCTGCACCGCATTGACGTTGACGAAGCAGCAGCCGGCGACATCGTCTGCATCAGCGGCTTCGACGAGCTGTTCATTTCCGACACTCTGTGCGATATCAACACCGTCGAGGCGATGAAGCCGCTGACCGTTGACGAGCCAACCGTTTCCATGACCTTCCAGGTCAACGACTCGCCATTCTGCGGTAAAGAAGGCAAGTTCGTGACCTCCCGTAACATCAAGGATCGTCTGGACAAAGAGCTGCTGTACAACGTTGCACTGCGCGTTGAAGAAGGCGACTCGGCTGACAAGTTCAAGGTTTCCGGCCGTGGTGAGCTGCACCTCTCGGTACTGATCGAAACCATGCGTCGCGAAGGCTTCGAGCTGGCCCTGGGCCGCCCTGAAGTGATCATCCGTGAAGTCGACGGCGTGAAGCAGGAACCGTTCGAAAACGTCACCATCGACATCCCTGAAGAATCGCAGGGCAAGGTCATGGAAGAGATGGGTCTGCGTAAGGGCGACCTGAGCAACATGGTGCCGGATGGCAAGGGCCGTGTTCGTCTGGAATACAACATCCCTGCTCGCGGTCTGATCGGTTTCCGTAACCAGTTCCTGACCCTGACTAACGGTGCTGGCATCCTGACCTCGATCTTCGACCGTTACGCTCCAGTGAAGTCGGGCCACATGTCCGGCCGTCAGAACGGCGTTCTGGTTTCGGTTGAAACCGGCAAGGCTCTGACCTACTCGCTGGAAACCCTGCAGGCTCGTGGCAAGCTGTTCGTAGAACACGGCCAGGAGATCTACAACGGTCAGATCGTTGGTCAGAACAGCCGCGACAACGACCTGGGTGTCAACCCAACCAAAGGCAAGAAGCTCGACAACATGCGTGCTTCGGGTAAAGACGAAACCATCGCTCTGGTCCCACCTGTTCGCTTCACTCTGGAACAGGCTCTGGAATACATCCAGGAAGACGAGCTGTGCGAAGTCACGCCTAAGTCGATCCGTCTTCGCAAGAAGATCCTCGACGAAAGCGAGCGTACCCGCGCTGCCAAGAAAGCCAAGGCGTAATTCAGCCCTGGAATAGAAAACGCCCCCGGTCGCGAGACCGGGGGCGTTTTTGTTTGTCCGGGATCAAAAGCCCCTCACCCTAACCCTCTCCCAGAGGGAGAGGGGACTGATTGGGGGATGCTCAGGAGATGCATCGACCTGAGCGAATTCTGCCGAATCCAGAATCGATTTGGCGGGCTTCACCGAATCCATAATCGACTGGTTTTTTCAGGTCGGTGTATGGCGCCAGACACCTCGGTCGGCTCCCTCTCCCTCTGGGAGAGGGCTGGGGTGAGGGTTTGCTGTTAAAACTTCTCAATCGCTCGGAAATTCTGCTCGCGCACCACTTCTTTCGGCTTGTAAGCGCAATACCCCGGCCGCGGGCCGATTTTCGGGTGGTTGCGGCAGGTGTCCGGGCGCTTGTCATAAATGGTGCACAGGCGGCTTTTACGATCGAGGTAATAGCAGTCGTTGTTGCTCATGCGCTGCAGGGTGAAGATCCCCGACTTCTGATTGAAGCGTTCGACCAGACCTTCCTTTTGCAGACGCTTGGCGATGTTCTTCGGCGGATCGCCCAGTTCGAACTCGTCGACCACACCGATGCGCACCAGATCCTTGATCTTGACCTCGACCGGCAGCGTGCAGCAGCTGGACATGCACGAGCCGCACATCGGCGCCGAGTATTTGGCCCACGTATCGAGACGATCAATCTCGGCGGCGGCGATCAGGTTGGGCTTCATCATCGGGAGTTACCAGGGGTATGTGCATCAGGGCGCGCGATCATACCGGGAGCGGTGGAATTTTGAACAACCTTTCGCCGGATATTTTCACCGCGATCGCATTTTGCCCGCCAAGGCGGCACGGCCCCTGCATTCATTGGTTCATCCGCCAAGGTTATGTCGCACCGGCGCACAGTCCGGGCAAATACTGCCGAACCAGAGCCGTAACCGCCGGTCAGACCGTCTAGGCTCAGAAATTTCCCGCTCGCTCGAGGTCCTGTTGATGACTCAAGAACCACTAGTTCGCGAAGCAGAGGTGGCCGCATTCCGCGACGCCGTCCTGACCAAACTCACCTATGCCGTGGGCAAAGACCCCGATCACGCCTTCGACCATGACTGGTTCGAAGCCATCGCCCTGGCGGCGCGTGATCACATGGTCGAACACTGGATGGACCACACCCGGCAGATCTACCGCAAAGGTCAGAAGCGCGTTTATTACCTCTCGCTGGAATTCCTGATCGGCCGCCTGCTCTACGACAGTCTGAGCAACCTCGGCCTGCTCGACGTCGCCCGTGAAGCGCTGACCGAACTGGGCGTCGACCTGGAGCGCATCCGCCTGCTGGAGCCCGACGCGGCGCTTGGTAACGGCGGCCTCGGTCGTCTGGCGGCGTGCTTCATGGAAAGCATGTCGACCCTCGGCATCGCCGGCCATGGCTATGGCATTCGTTATGAGCACGGCTTGTTCCGGCAGGCGATTGTCGATGGCTGGCAACAGGAACAGACCGAACACTGGCTGGATTTCGGCAACCCATGGGAGTTCGAACGGCCGGAAGTGGTGTACCCGATCGGTTTCGGCGGCAGCGTCGAAACCGTCACCGACGCCAACGGCAAAACCCGTCAGGTCTGGTCGCCGGCGGAAACCGTGCGTGCGATCGCCTACGACACACCAGTGGTCGGCTGGCGCGGGGCAAGCGTCAACACCCTGCGTCTGTGGCGTGCCCGCGCCATGGAAGATCTGCACCTGGAACGCTTCAACGCCGGTGACCACTTGGGCGCCGTGGCTGAAGTGGCCCGCGCCGAAAGTATCTCCCGTGTCCTCTACCCGGCAGACAGCACCGAAGCCGGCCAAGAGCTGCGTCTGCGCCAGGAATACTTCTTCGTTGCCGCTTCGCTGCAGGATCTGCTGCGCCGCCACCGCAATATGCACAGCTCGGTGCTGACCCTCGGTGATCACGCGGCGATCCAGCTCAACGACACTCACCCGTCGATCGCGGTGGCCGAACTGATGCGCCAACTGGTCGATGTCTACGACGTCGCATGGGACGCGGCGTGGCAAGTCACCGTCGATACTCTGTCGTACACCAACCACACGCTACTGCCGGAAGCGCTGGAAACCTGGCCGGTCGGCCTGATGGAGCGCATGCTGCCGCGGCACATGCAGATCATCTATCTGATCAACGCCCAGCACATCGACTCGCTGCGGGCCAAGGGCATTCACGACTTCGATGTATTGCGCGCCGTGTCGCTGATCGAAGAAGACAACGGCCGGCGGGTGCGCATGGGCAACCTCGCGTTCCTCGGTTCGCACAGCGTCAACGGCGTGTCCGGTCTGCATACGCAGCTGATGCGCAAAACCGTGTTCGCCGAACTGCACAAGCTCTATCCGGAACGGATCAACAACAAAACCAACGGCATTACCTTCCGCCGCTGGCTGTATCAGGCCAACCCGGAACTGACCTCGATGCTGGTCGATGCCCTCGGCCCGGACGTGCTCGACCATCCCGAGGAGCGCCTGCTCGACCTCGAACCGTTCGCCGAGAAAACCGCGTTCCGCAAAGCCTTCGCCGAGCAGCGCTTGCACAGCAAGAAGGCGCTGGCCTATCTGATTCACGAGCGCCTGGGGATCGCAGTCAACCCGGCGGCGATGTTCGACGTGCAGGTCAAACGTATCCACGAATACAAACGCCAGTTGCTCAACCTGCTGCACACCGTGGCGCTGTACCAGGCGATTCGTGCCGAGCCGGAAGTCGACTGGGTGCCACGGGTGAAGATCTTCGCCGGTAAAGCGGCGGCGAGTTATCACCAGGCCAAACTGATCATCAAACTGACCAACGACATCGCTCGGGTGGTGAACAACGACCCGACCGTGCGCGGGCTGCTGAAAGTGGTGTTCCTGCCCAACTACAACGTCAGCCTGGCCGAAAGCATCATCCCGGCGGCGGACTTGTCCGAGCAGATTTCCACCGCCGGTTTCGAGGCGTCGGGCACCAGTAACATGAAGTTCGGCCTCAACGGCGCGCTGACCATCGGCACCCTCGACGGTGCCAACGTGGAAATGTGCGAGCGCATCGGAGCCGAGCACATGTTCATCTTCGGCCTCAGCGCGCAACAGGTTGAAGCGCGCAAGCAGAACCACGAGTTCAGCGCCGTGCCCGATATCGCCGCCTCGCATCGGTTGAACGATGTGCTGCAAGCGATTCGCAGCGGTGTGTTCTCGCCGGATGACACCTCGCGTTACACCGGCCTGATCGACTCGTTGATCGACTATGACCGCTTCCTGGTCTGCGCCGACTTCGACTCCTACTGGGAAGCGCAGAAGCGCGTCGATGCGCACTGGCATGACTCGCAGAACTGGTGGCGCTCGGCGGTGCTCAACACCTCGCGGATGGGCTGGTTCTCCTCGGACCGGACGATTCGCGAGTACGCCACGGATATCTGGAAAGCTTTGGAGTAACTTTCCCCGACAAATCTGCGCAAGGCCCGACGTTTGTTGGGCCGGATCGATATACTGAGCGCCGGTTACAAGGCATCAATCACCGCCGTACCCTGTGGGAGCGAGCCTGCTCGCGAAGCGATCGTCGACTTAAACAGAAATGTTGGCTGACAATCCGCCTTCGCGAGCAGGCTCGCTCCCACACGGTTTGTGCCTAGACTGAAGCCATCGCCGGACTCGCCTCGCCTCGGGGCTGCTTAGGGATATCGACCATGCAATGGATGTTCATGTTGATCGGGCTGGTGCTCGGTGGACTGTTTGACGAGTCATTCAGTGGCGCGCTGTTAGGGGCGCTGCTGGGACTGGTCATCGGCCAGACGCTACGCATTGCACGCCTTGGCGCGCAGGCGGCGGCGCAGCAGCGCCAACTCGAACAGGTGCGGGAAGCCTTGCAGGGCGTGGCTCAGCGGCTGTTTGTGCTGGAGGGCTCGCCCTCGCATGCGCCAACCCCGCCACCTGAAGTCGAGCCGGTCGCCGAACCCGTCGACGTGGCTGAGCAGGCCGCCCCGACCCCTGAGCTGATCTGGGAGCTGCCTCCCGAGCTCGAACCGATCCCAGCCGCCGCCCGCGAAACCAGTCAGCCGCTACCGGCCGATGTCTGGCGCGCCGAGCCGGCGCCTGCTGCCTCTCCACAACAACCAGCCGAACCCCGTGGCCCTAACCTGGTCGAACGCGGCATCAGCGCGGCGCGCAACTGGCTGTTCGGCGGCAATACCGTGCTGCGCGTCGGCGTGGTGCTGCTGTTTTTCGGTCTGGCGTTTTTGCTGCGTTACGCCACCGAAGGCATGGTGGTACCGATCGAGTTGCGTTACGCCGGGGTCGCGGCAGCGGCATTGGCCCTGCTGGCGCTGGGCTGGTGGCTGCGCCGGCGCAACAGCCACTATGCGTTGATGCTGCAAGGCACCGGGATCGCGGTGTTATACCTGACGGTGTTTGCGGCGATGCGTCTGCATCCGTTGCTCGATCCCTCCGCCGCACTCGGCCTGCTGGTGGCCGTCACGGTGTTCTCGGCGATTCTGGCGATCACTCAGGATGCGCTGGGGCTGGCGGCAGCGGCGGCACTCGGCGGTTTCGCCGCGCCGATTCTGACGTCTACCGGCGAAGGCAATCACGTCGCGCTGTTCAGCTATTTCGCCTTGCTCAATGCCGGCATTCTCGCCATCGCCTGGTTCAAGGCCTGGCGCCTGCTCAACCTGATCGGCTTCGTCGGCACCTTCGGCATCGGTTTTGCCTGGGGCCTGCGTTCATACACCCCGGAACTGCTGTGGAGCACCGAGCCGTTCCTGATTTTGTTTTTCCTCATGTACCTCGCCATTGGCCTGCTGTTCACCCGGCGCAAATTGCGCGAGATGGCGGATGCCCCGGCGGATACTGACCGTGAGGCGTTGCTGCAGTGGTCGGCACGCAAGGGCGATTACGTCGACGGAACGATGCTGTTCGGCCCGCCGATCATTGGCTTTGGTTTGCAGTTCGCGCTGGTCCAGCACCTCGAATTTGCCGCGGTTTTCAGCGCGTTGGCGCTGGGCATGATCTATATGGCGCTGGCCAGAGTGCTGATGGGCGGGCGGGCGATGCTGCTCGGTGAAACCTGCCTGGCCCTGGGGGTGATTTTTGCCAGCCTGGCGATTCCGCTGGGGCTCGATGCACGCTGGACGTCAGCGGCGTGGGCCGTCGAAGGCGCGGGGATTTTCTGGCTAGGGTTGCGTCAGCATCGACCGTTCGCCCGGGTTTTTGCGCTGTTGCTGCAACTGGGTTCGGCGTTGGCGTTTCTCGGTCGATTGCAGCTCGGCGAGAGCAGTCTGCTCGACGGCGCACCGCTGGGCGCGCTGATGCTCGGGATTGCGTTGCTGTTCAGCTTCCATCAATTGCGCAAAGCCACGCCGGAGCAAAGTTCGCCGTGGGAGCGCCAAGGTCTTGCGCTGCTGGCTTGTCTGGGCCTGACGTTCCTTTATCTGCTGGCACCGTTGTTCCTGTTCATCCAGGGCACGGCGATCAGTTGGGCCTTGGCCGGGTTGGCGACATTA
The DNA here is from genome assembly GCF_003105095.1 of Pseudomonas sp. NDM. Taxonomy (NCBI): domain Bacteria; kingdom Pseudomonadati; phylum Pseudomonadota; class Gammaproteobacteria; order Pseudomonadales; family Pseudomonadaceae; genus Pseudomonas; species Pseudomonas sp. NDM. Next base: position 101,155 of record NZ_QETJ01000006.1, read on the forward strand.
TTTGTCGGGCTGCGGATTCAATCGCGCACGTTCCTGTTTACCGCGTTCGCCGTGCAGTTGCTGGGCGGCGCGTTGTTCCTGTTGCGCCTGCAAGGCGCCGGTGAAGATTCGGCGGCGGTATTGAGCGCGGGCTGGAGTGGTTTGCTCAGTGCGTCCTTGATCGGTCTGGCGTTGATCGCCGGCATGCTCCTGGCGGCGCGGGATGAAATGGTGCGCGCCGATGTGCGCCTGCTGCATGGCTTGTCGGTGGTGCTGCTGGCCGGGCTGGTGCTGATCAATCTGGCGGTGCTCTTTGTCTTGCCGTGGCAGACCGCGAGTGCGGTGTGGGCGGCCAGCGGCTTGCTGATCATCTGGCTGAGCCTGTACCTGCAACAGCGTCTGAGTTTCGTCTTCGGGTTGCTGTTGCAGGTGATCGGCGGCGCCGCGTTTTTGCTCGCCGGCCCGGAATTGCTCGGGCCATTGTCCAGCGAAGGACTGCGGCCTCTGGGCCATGGTGGCTTCTGGACGCCGCTGGTGCTCGGGCTGGCGGCGCTGATCGGCGCGTGGCGCCTGCAACTGGGCAACCCTGCCAGTGCTTTCGATGCGTTGAGTTTGCAGCGCTTGTCGCAAGTGCTGCTGGTCTGGGGCGCCGCGTGGTGGGCGCTGGCGTGGATCAGCGAAGTGCTGCGGTTTGCTTCGCCGAATCTGCAGGGCACGTTGTTGCTGTTGGTGGCGGCGATCAGTGTGGCGCTGTGGACGCTGTTGTCGTTGCGTCTGAGATGGCCGGCGCTGGGGTTGCTCTGCACCTTGCTGATTCCGGCGGCGGCGCTGGTCTTGCTCGGTGCGTGGCATGCGCGTTATCACCCGGCCGCCGACTTCGGCTGGCTGGCGTGGCCGCTGCTGTTCGCGGTGCATTTCTTCAGCCTGCGCCGCCTGGCGTCGATGTTGCCGGCGCGTGCGTTGAGCGCGGCCCATGTGCTGGGTTGCTGGCTGCTGATCGGCGTGCTGGCGCTGGAGTTGCGTTACGGCCTGCTGCTGATGTCCGAGCAATACAACGCCTGGCGCTGGCTGGGCTGGGCGATTCTGCCGAGCGTTTATCTGTTGCTGATGGCGGCACCGCGCGACTGGCCGTGGCCGGTCGCCGCGTTCACCCGCGAGTACCGCTTGTATGCGGCGGCACCGTTGGCGGTGCTGATGCTGGCGTGGTTCTGGCTGGCCAATGGCGTCAGCGATGGCAATCCCGAACCGTTGCCCTACGTGCCGCTGCTCAACCCATTGGAGTTGGGTCTGCTGTTTGCGTTGTTCGGTGTTTATGTCTGGTCGCGCAGCGCCGTTACGCAGTTGTCGGTCCGCCAGGATTACGCCGACCACGCCACGCAACTGATCGCCGGGGTCTCGCTGTTCGCTTTCTGTACCGCGCTGGTCACTCGCGCTGCGCATCACTGGGCCGGCATTCCGTTCGAGCTTGATCAACTGCTCGCTTCGATGCTGGTGCAGGCCGGTCTGTCGATCGTCTGGACGTTGATGGCGCTGGGGCTGATGATCGGCGGCCATCTGCGCCATCGCCGCGAAGTGTGGCTGATCGGCGCGGCCCTGATTGCGCTGGTGGTGGCCAAACTGGTTTTTGTCGAACTGAGCAACCGTGGCGGTCTCGCCCGGATCGTCTCGTTTATCGGTGTTGGCGTGTTGCTGCTGGTGGTCGGCTACTTTGCACCGCTGCCGCCCAAACGCGTCGAGGCTGAACCGGCGGCGGACAAACCCGCGCCGGAAACCGAAGGAGTTGCATCTTGAGTCGCATGCTGAATCTGGGGTGGTTGGCGCTGGGCGTGGTGATGGTGGCCGGCGCTCAGGAAAAACCGGCGGACTTCGCCTCGCAGCTGCCATTGTCGGTGAGTGGCAACGGCCCGTGGTATCGCCTCGACCTGCCGCTGAGCGCGCAATTGCAGGCGCGCCAGACCGATCTCAGCGACCTGCGCGTATTCAACGCTGCCGGCGAAGCGCAGGCTTACGCTTTGGCTCGCGAGTCTGCTCAGACCCGCGACGACGGCAAGCTGCACGAGGTCAAGTGGTTCCCGCTGTACAACGCCGCCGACGCCAGCGAGCGTGCGCCGAATGTGCGCGTGCAGTCGACCACCAACGGCACGCTGGTGGAAGTGCAGCCGTCCTCGCAACTGGAAGCGGGCGAAGAAGTGCTGCGCGGCTGGTTGCTCGATGCCAGCGCGATCAAGGCGCCGTTGCAGCAACTCATCCTCGACTGGACCAGCGAACGCGACGGTTTCCAGCGTTTCAGCATCGAGGCCAGCGACGATCTGCAGCACTGGCAATCCTGGGGCGAGGGCCAGGTGGCACGCCTGACCTTTTCCGATGAGCGCATCGAACAGCACGAAGTGACCCTTCCGCGACAGACTGCGCGCTATGTGCGCCTGCTGTGGGAGTCGCCGGGCTCGGCACCGATCCTCACCTCGGCGCAACTGAAAAGCAGCGACCCGCGCAACCTGCCGCTGCCCTTGGTGTGGTCGCCAAACGTGGCCGGCAGCAGCGCCAAATCAGGGGAATACAGCTGGCAGCTGCCGATGGGGCTGAATGTGGAGCGGGTGCAGGTGGAGCTGAAACAGCCGAACAGCCTGGCGCCGGTCACGTTGGCTGGCCGGCGCGAAAGCAACTTGCCCTGGCAGACAATCAGCAGTGGCTTGCTGTATCGCCTGACCCAGAACAATCAGGACGTGGTGCAGAACGAAATCGCGCTTTCCGGGCAGACCGTGCAGCAACTCAAGCTGATCGTGGATGAGCGCGGCGGCGGTCTGGGTGAGCAGGCGCCGGACCTGAAATATGCGGTGCGCGCCACGCAGGTGATTTTCCTAGCCCGGGGCGAAGGGCCGTATAGCCTGGCGCTGGGCAACTCCAATGTGAGAGCGGCGAACCTGCCGCTGGCAACGCTTATTCCGGATTTCAAACCGCAGATGCTGGCCACGCTGGGCAAGGCCACGGTGCAAGACGAGGCGCTGGTTACGCAGACCTCGACGGCGACGACGGCTGCGGTGGCCGGGACCAACTGGAAGAAGATCGGCTTGTGGGCGGTGTTGCTGCTCAGCGTGGTGTTTCTCGGGGCGATGGCGTTCAGCCTGTTGCGCAAGCCCCCGACCAGCACCTGACAAGGCGGATGCTGCGCATCCGATCGCGAGCAGGCTCACTCCTACAATGGACCGCATTTCCCCTGTAGGAGTGAGCCTGATCGCGATAGCGGTCTGCCTGCCGACAAAAATCCTGAAACCGTCGCTTCGCCTAACCACCACCCGGCCCATTTCCAACTACGCTCAATCCGACACCTGAACTCTCCACCGACAATCACGTCTCATACAGGCAAATAAACCCAGGCGCACGTTAGCCGGCGTCTTTGCTCGCTAGGTTTTCAGACTCCCTGTAAACTGCGCGGGTTTTCCGCCCCCCATTCCACCGGAGCCGTCCATGTCCCGCGTTACCTTGAGTCGCTATTTGATTGAGCAGACCCGCAGCAACAACACTCCTGCCGATCTGCGCTTTTTGATCGAAGTGGTGGCGCGTGCCTGCAAGGAGATCAGCCACGCCGTATCCAAAGGCGCCCTGGGTGGTGTTCTGGGCAGCATGGGCACCGAGAACGTACAAGGCGAAGTGCAGAAGAAGCTCGACGTGCTGTCGAACGAAATCCTCCTTGAAGCCAACGAATGGGGCGGTCACCTGGCCGGCATGGCGTCCGAAGAAATGGACAATGCCTACCAGATCCCGGGCAAATATCCGAAGGGCGCCTATCTGCTGGTATTCGACCCACTGGACGGCTCGTCGAACATCGACATCAATGCCCCGGTTGGCACGATCTTCTCGGTATTGCGTTGCCCGAACGAATACCTCAGCCAGAACGAGCCGCTGAACGAAAAAGCTTTCCTGCAGCCAGGCACCCAGCAAGTGGCCGCCGGCTACGCGATCTACGGCCCGCAGACCATGCTGGTGCTGACCTTGGGCGACGGCGTCAAAGGCTTCACCCTGGATCGTGAAATGGGCAGCTTCGTCCTCACTCACGAAGACATCACCATTCCTGAAACCACTCAGGAATTCGCCATCAACATGTCCAACCAGCGTCACTGGGAAGCCCCGGTGCAGCGCTATGTCGGCGAGCTGCTGGCCGGTGAAGAAGGGCCGTTGAAGAAGAACTACAACATGCGCTGGGTCGCGGCGATGGTCGCCGACGTGCATCGCATCCTGACCCGTGGCGGTCTGTTCATGTACCCGCGCGACAGCCGCGAGCCGTCCAAGCCGGGCAAGCTGCGCCTGATGTACGAAGCCAACCCGATGTCGTTCCTCGTTGAGCAAGCCGGCGGCGCGTCCACCGATGGTCATCAGCGCATTCTCGACATCCAGCCGGAAGGCCTGCACCAGCGCGTCGCAGTGTTCCTTGGTTCGAAAGAAGAAGTCGCCCGCGCCACGGCCTACCACAAGGAATAAACCATGCACGCGCCCTGGCAGCCGTTGCTCGACTGGTGGTTCGGACACGCCGAATCAGCCAACGCAGTAGCGGCCGAAAAGGGCAAGTTGTGGTTCGGTAAGCGGAAAAGCCAGGACCTCGAAGCGCAGACGCGTTTCGGGGTCTTTGTCGATCAGGCCCTGGCCGGTGAATTGACCGAGTGGACGCAATGTCCCGAAGGTTGGCTGGCGGTTGTGCTGTTGCTCGATCAACTGCCGCGCATGATCTATCGCGACACCCCCAAAGCCTTTTCCGGTGATCTGCTTGCACAGAAACTTGTCGCGCAAGGCGTTGCGGCGGATTTTGATCGGCAATTGAAGGCGATTCAGCGGGTATTCATTTATCTGGTGTTCGAACACTGCGAAAACCTCGCGGTGCAGAACGAAGCCGTTTCCAGATTTATCGAATTGGTGTCTGAACAGCCGGAATCGGAGCGCGCGGTGTTTGCCGATAACCTGGACTATGCCGAGCGGCATCGGAAGGTGATTGCGCAGTTTGGAAGGTTTCCGCATCGCAATGCGGTGTTGGGGCGGGAGTCTACGGATGAAGAGTTGGTATTTCTTTCCAAACCCGGGTCGCGGTTCTGACCGCAGAAAAGATCGCAGCCTTCGGCAGCTCCTACATGAGTAAAGCATTCATTCTGTAGGAGCT
>NZ_QETJ01000007.1:0-99141 GCF_003105095.1 Pseudomonas sp. NDM
GCGGCAACCCCTCACCCCAGCCCTCTCCCGAGGGAGAGGGAGCCGATTTGGGCGCTGTTCAAATCCTGAGTTCGGCTCGGTTGCAAAGGGTCGGCGTGTCCCGGTTATTTATTGTGGTTCGGCTTGAATGAAGTGCTGTGCTTGACGCGGCAGCCCCTCACCCCAGCCCTCTCCCGAGGGAGAGGGAGCCGATTTGGGTGCTGTTCAAATCCTGCGTTCGGCTCGGTTGCAAAGGGTCGGCGTGTCCCGGTTATTTATTGTGGTTCGGCTTGAAGGAAGTGCTGAGATTGACGCCCAAGCCCCTCACCCCAGCCCTCTCCCAAGGGAGAGGGAGCCGATTTGGGTGCTGTTCAAAGCCTGAGTTCGGCTCGGTATTTCAGGTCGGCGTACCGCTACTGAACACCTCGGTCAGTCCCCTCTCCCTCCGGGAGAGGGTTAGGGTGAGGGGCTTTTGGCCTTTGACTCGGTTCATGCCACCGTGAGCCCCGTCCATTGCTCCGAAACCGCCCAGAGTCGCTCCGCCAACCCGGCATCCGCCGCCCATTTCGCAACACCCTTGCGACCTGTTTCAGGGTCATTGATCGGCGCAACATTGCAGTCTTCGCAATACACACCACCCAAATCCGCAAGCACTGCACTGGTCGCACACCACAACCCGGTAGCGGCGCCCTGCTCGACAGTTTTCAAACCGTTGTGCGGATCCAGCCGTGGCCGACCCTGTTCATCCAGCGCATCGAAGGCGGCGAGTTCCGTCGTGCTCAAGTGCCGTGCCAGATCCGTGAGAATCTGCCCCGGATGCAATGAAAACGCGCGAACGCCATGGCTACGTCCACGCTGATCGAGGGCGATGGCAAACAAGGCATTGGCGGTTTTCGACTGGCCATAGGCGAGCCATTTGTCATAAGGCCGCCGCAAAAAATCGATGTCATCAAACTCCACCCCGGCAATCTGATGCCCGCGTGACGACACCGATAGCACCCGCGCCTGCCCAGACTTGACCAGCACCGGCCAGAGCCCGCAGGTCAGGCGGTAGTGGCCCAGATGATTGGTGGCAAACTGGCTCTCGTGGCCATCGGCATCGCGCAGCAACGGCGCGGCCATGACTCCGGCGCAGTTGATCAGCCACGACACTGGCTGACCCGCGCTGACCAGACTTCGGCTGAACCCCGCCACCGACTCGGCCTGCATCAGATCCATGGGCATTACCCTGACGCCGTCAATCCCGGTCAACGCCGCCTCGGCCCGCGCGGTATCTCTGGCCGGCACAATGACCTGCGCCCCGGCCGCAGCGAGGCTTTTCACTGTCAGCAGACCCAGGCCGGAATAACCGCCCGTGACCACGGCGAGGTGCCCGCGCAGGTCGATGCCAGCCATGACTTCGGCCGCTGTGCTGGCGGCGTTGAACGGTGACTGCACAGGTAGTTGAAGGGTGGCCATGGGCGTAATCCTGAGTGAGCTATCGAAGGCCTTCATTCTTGGCTAAGCTCTGCGGACGAACCAGTCTGATAAATCCAGGTTTCTGTCGTGATCATCCAAAATCCTGCTGGCGATCCACTCTCTGCCGTATTGGCGCTCTCTGAACTGCGCGCAGCCTGTTCGGTTCGTTTGCAGGCGGGAGGCATCTGGGCGCTGCGCTTTCAACCCATCGAACTGAAATTCAACGTCGTGCAACGAGGCGAATGCTGGCTGCGCATGCAGGGCATGCCGGCGCAGTTGCTGCAGGCCGGCGACTGTTTTGTGGTATCGCGCACGCCGTTCATTCTCGCCAGCGGCGTCGATGTCGAAGCGGTGAATGCAGCGGATGTTTTCGCCCATGACGGTGCCTCGGCGACGTTCGGCATCGGCGAGGGAGTCGAGTTGCTGGGAGGCAGCGTGTCGTTGTCGGGTCCAGGCGCGACGGAGCTGCTTGAGGTGCTGCCAACCTCGCTGATCATTCGCGCCGAGACCGCGGGTGCTTCGTCGTTCGGCTGGCTGCTCGATGAACTAGGCCGCGAATGGCCTTCGCAGCAGGCCGGCTCGCAGGCAATGTGCAACGATCTGCTGCGGCTGATCTTCATCCATGCGCTGCGTCATCACATCAACAGCGCCGATGCCGAACAACTGGCCTGGCTGGGCGGGCTGCGGGAGCCAGCGATTGCCGGCGTGTTGCGCGCCATTCACGCGGCTCCGGAACAACCCTGGCGACTGACTCAAATGGCCGAAATAGCCTGCATGTCGCGATCGGGTTTCGCTGCGCTGTTCAAGACACGCATGGGCCTGGCACCGGTCGAATACGCCACACGCTGGCGGATGCGCGTGGCCGCGTTTCGCTTGCGCAATGGTCGGGACAATGTGGCGACTGTCGCCGCTTCGCTGGGCTATCTGTCCGACGCAGCCTTTGGCGCGGCCTTCCGCCGGGTGCATGGAATATCGCCGGGGCAATACCGCCGCGATCCGTCGCTATAGAACAAGCGCCGGTTGATCGAGGTTATGATCGCGACAACCGCCGCCAAGGACATGCCTGCCATGAAAACCCGCCCTACCCCCGCACCATTGCTCAAGCCCGGCGAAACCGTGGTGCTGTTCGACGGCGTGTGCAAGCTCTGCAACGGCTGGGCGCGCTTTCTGATACGCCATGATCAACAGCGCCGCGTGCGTCTCGCGGCGGTGCAATCGCCCGGGGGCCAGGCCTTGCTCGCGTGGGCAGGTTTGCCGCTGGATGAGTTCGACACCATGGCGGTGATTCGCGACCGGCATTACTGGGAGCGTTCCGATGCGTTTCTCGAAGTGGTCGGGCAATTGCCGGGGCGCTGGCAGCCACTGAAACTGCTGCGGATACTCCCACGCGGGCTGCGCGACTGGGCTTATGATCGCATCGCCCTGAATCGCTATCGGCTGTTCGGCAAGTACGACACCTGCCTGCTACCAACAGCGGATCATGAAAGCCGTTTTCTAAAGGCCCACGGCTGATCCGATCAGTTGCAGCGGCGTCATCTTCGTCACCATCATCAGCACGATGACAAACATTCCGGCGAACCCGGCGATGCCCATCCAGAACCACCAGCGGTACGTGCTCGCGTAGCGATCATCCAGAAGCTGGCCACCCTCGCCCGCGCTCAACGCCATGCTCTGCAAACGCTTTTGCAAGACCAGCACCGGCAGCCACAACGCGCCCACACAGAAGAAAATGATCAGCGAAGTCAGCAGCCATTCAGTGCTCATCGACAGCCCCGAAAGGCGCATCAGCAGATACCCGGTGATGACCTGCACAACCCCTGCCGGCGTGGTGATCCACGTATCGAAACGCACCACCATCCGTGCGACATGGGCGATCACTTGCGGGTTGCCGCTGCGGCTGGCGGCGATCAGGTAGAGGTAGGAACCCATGCCGAAACCAAAGAGGAAAATCGCCGCGATTACATGCAGGTATTTCAGACAGAGATAGAGCATCTCAACGCTGCCCTTCGGCGAACTGCACCGACAGACTCAGATTGGCGGGATCGTTGATCGCCGCCAGATACTCCTCAACGCTGATTTCGCCCACACACGGCCGTGCGCCAGATTCCGGCACGTAACCCCGGGCCATTTTGCTGGCGAGGGCGACGGCGGCGCAGCTGGGGATTTCCGGGCCTTTGTCATTCAGCGCGGTGAGTTGCGCGGTCATGCTCAGCGGCTGGCCGTCGACACCAGTGCCGCGAACATCGATGTACATCGCGCTTTTGCCATCACCGAAACGCTCGAACCACGTGCCCAGTCGATGCAGGCGCGCCGCCCAGCGCCGATGATCGCGCACCAGACCGAAGCGCAAGGCCTGCGCCAGCCAGGCGTTGGCGACCCCGCCGAGTTTCAGGCCGGCGCCGGCCTTGAAGCGCAGCGTCTGTGCTCCATAGCGGCGGGCGAAAATATCCATGTCCGGCACATCGACATTGGCCAGCACCCGCGTGCCCAGTTGCGGCATGCTGCGCAGGGTCAGATCGAGCCAGCCCAATACTTCGTGAGTCTGGCCATTCTTCAACTGCCTGATCGGTTTGCCGGCATAAGCGAGCACGCCTTCGACCGTGGACAGCCCAGGCATCTTCGCCGAGGAAGAAATGCCATGCTCGATCGAATCGACCCGCGCAAAACGCGAGCGCTGCTGATCGATGATCGCCGAAGACAAGGTCGGCACCGAGCTGCAGCCGCTGAGCAGCGCCACCCCAGCCTCCTTGGCGCGGGCGTCAAGCACATCGATGCCGTTGACGAAGGTGCGGCAGTCAGCCAGATCGCAATAATTCACACCGGCGCTGATGCAGTTTTCAGCAACCGCGTAGGACTGCCCTTGAAACGGCCCGCCGGTGTGCACCACCAATTGAATATTCAGCTCGCGCAACGCCGATTGAAACCCCGCGCCCAGCGCATCGCCGCACCAGCCTTGGCTGGTACGGCCCGATTGCGCTTGCAGCTCTTCGACCTTGCGCTGCAACTTGCGCGCATCGCGGCCCGACAACACCAACTCAATCTCTGGCATCTGCGCCAGATGCCGACAAACGATACTGCCGAAATTGCCGTAACCACCGACGACCATCACCCTGAATCCCATTGCCCTGTCCCTGTTCCAGCCTAAACATGTGGCGCAGAGGATATAGGCCGCAGCGGCACTCAGAAATTTATTTTGAAACCCAGCATTGCGTCATAGCCATGGCTGTCGCCATCAAAGCCCTGCCGATAACCGGCGGACGCGGTCAATGTCGTGCGTTGGTTGGCCTGATAATCGACCCCGAGATTGACCTCGCCCCACGTGCCCTGAATGTCCGACTCGAACGGGATGTAACCCGACTCAGAGGAAAATTCAGTCTTCGGCTGGCCTTTGAATTCATGCCAGACGCTGGGCCGAATCCACGCGTTGGTGCGCCGTGCGGTTTTGTCGACGCCCTCGGTTTCCCAGTCCCTGGCGATGCGCACGCCGGCGCGGCCAACCAGCGAATCGACGTCCTTGAAACGCACCTTGGCGCCGGCGTCGTCGCTGCTGTCCAGGTCGACGTAGCTGTAGATCGCCTGCACTTGCGGCTCGATGTACCAGTTTTTATCGAATTCATAGGGATAGCCGTTTTCCAGCGAGGCGGTGTAGCCCCAGCCACGGGTTTTCAGTTTTTCCAGGTCATTGGGCTTGGCTTCGATACCGTCCATTGAAAACCTCCCTGTCTCACGCTTCACAACGGCTGAATGCCTGCCCAGCCTGTGGAATTGAGCAGGCTCACTCCCACAAACAGGTGCGCTGTCTGCGCTAACAACTCTAGTCGGTATTTTCAGGCGAGCGCCGCCGGGCAAAAACAATGAACCCAACGCCCCTCTCGTCGCCTAACGCACAGACCATCAGGAGTTAAGCCTATGCAAATCGAAACCGTGTGGATCGTGTTGGCGGTCATTCTCGTGCTGATCGAGCTTTGGGCCATCAACCGGGTGCGCAAAAGCCAGGGGAAATCCAGTAGTAAAGGCGTGTGGATCGTGCTGATCGTGTTCGTGCCGCTGTTCGGCCTGATCGCCTGGGCACTGGCGGGACCCAAGCGTGTCGGGCGGATTTCGCCTTCACAGGCCAACCGCTGAAGCACGAGCGCAGGCCTGTCTCAAGCATCATCCACAGCCCGGCATTTGCCGGGCTTGTTATATGCAATGTCCGCCGAGCGGATATCTTGCAGGCTGCATGAAGGCGTTCTGCCTGCTTCTGCGCCAGCCCTTGATTTACGCGGGTTGCGCTTGATCGCCGAGTTGGCATGAGTCCTGCGATAGCCTCTTCCTGAATACACAGCAGCGCAAAAAAAAGAACGCTGTGTTCAATCCGTGAAAAGCAGAGGCGACAAAAAATGAATGCCATCGACCTTCTCAAAGCCGACCATGAAAAAGTCAAAGCCATCCTCAGCCAACTGAGTGAATCCACCGACCGTGCGCTGAAAAAACGCGGCGAGTTGCTGGGCAAACTGGAAATGGAAATCACCATCCATACTCGCCTGGAAGAGGAAATCCTGTATCCCGCGTTCAAGGAAGCCGGCAGCAAGGAAGAAGACATCATGTACTACGAAGCCAAGGAAGAGCACCGCACCGTGGATTCGCTGGTGCTGCCTGATCTGAAAGAGACGGATCCAGGCACCCCGGAATTTGCCGGCCGGGTCAAAGTGGTCAAGGAACTGCTGGAACACCACATCAAAGAGGAAGAAGAAGAGATGTTCCCCAAAGCGCAGAAGCTGCTGGGCAAGGCCAAGCTCGAGGAACTGGGCGCACAAATGGAAGCCATGAAGGCGAGCCACAAAAAGCAAATGGCGGCCAACAACATCGCCGCGTAAAGCGCTGAAGTTACCGAGGCCCGGCAGCGATGCCGGGCTTTTTTTGTGCGCCGACACTGGATTTCCTATATAGGCGCAATCCCTGTAGGAGTGAGCCTGCTCGCGATAGCGTCAGGTCAGCCAGAGCATCTATGACTGACACTCCGCCTTCGCGAGCAGGCTCACTCCTACAGGGACGGGGGTGGCGCTGAAGGCTGGGGTGTTCAAACGGCCCAAGGTGGTGCCGGATCGAATTTCGCTTCGATCCATTCCTTGAACGCTACCACTGCCGCCGCTGGAAACCGCGATGAAGGTCTGACCAGATAGACCCCTCCCGCCGAATCCAGCTGCCAGTCGGGCAGAACCTGGATCAACCGCCCTGCCGCCAGATCGCGGCTCATCAGCCAGTCGCCGGCACCGAGTATGCCGGCGTCGGCGCGGGCGGCGGCGAGGAGGGATTCGCTGTCGCTGGCGGTCAGGTTGCCGCGTGGCGTGATGGTCTGCAGTTCATCGCCGCGATGCAGGCGCCACAACGGGAACGACGCCAGCCCGCTGAAGCGCAGGCAATTGTGCTGCAATAGATCCTGCGGTGTTTGCGGCATGCCGTGCGCCTCGATGTAGGCTGGCGATGCGCAGAGAATCCGGCGATGGTCACTGAGCTTTTTCGCGATCAGCCGATTGTCGTCCAGTTCGCCGATGCGGATGGCCGCGTCGAAGCCTTGCTCAATGATATCGACGAGGCCTTCGCTGTAATCGGCGACCACTGAGACGTGCGGATGGGCCTTGAGAAACTCCGGCAACATCGGCCCCAGCCACAGGCGCCCCATCGCCGCCGGCAAGGCCAGACGCAACGTGCCGCGCACTTCGATGGCGCCCTGCACCGCTTGTTGCTGCGCCTCGTTCATCAGCTCGACGGCTGCGCGCAGGCGCTGTTCGAGTTGCAGGCCGGCCTCGGTGATGCGCACGTGTCGCGTCGAGCGCTCGACCAGCCGCACACCCAAACGTTTTTCCATCGCAGCAAGGCGCTTGGAAACGATGGTCGGATGGCGCTGCAACAAACGCCCCGCCGCGACGAACGAGCCTTGTGCGGCGACGGCGAGAAAGGCAGCGATCTCATCGCTGTGCGGATTGCTCAGAACATCCAGATTCATGGTTTTAGAATGATCGCCCCTGATGACCGCCCCGACTCCAGATCGGCATGCGCTTGTGCCGCGTCGGCCAATGGATAACGCGCACGGATCTGCGGCGTGATGATACTGGCAGCAACAGCGGCCAACACATCTTGCGCACGTTCCTGGTATTCGGCTGTTGTAGCGGTATGCGCTGCCAGCGATGGACGGGTCAGGAACAGCGAGCCCTTGGCATTCAGGGTGGCGATTTCCACCGCTGCCGGCGCGCCGGTCTGCGCGCCAAACGAGACCATCAGCCCACGTGGACGCAAGCTGTCCAGCGACGCCTGAAAAGACACCCGGCCAATCGGGTCATACACCACGTCGACCTTGCGCCCCTCGGTGATACGCATCACATCGGCGGCGAGGGTCTCGGCATTGAACACCAGCACTTCGTCACAGCCCGACGCGCGAGCCTTGTCGACACTGGCCTGTTTCGACACCACACCGATCACCGTCGCGCCAAGGTGTTTGGCCCACGGCACCATGATTTCCCCCAGACCACCTGCGACACCATAAAGCAACATTGTCGTGCCCGGCCCGACCGGGTAAGTCGCTTTCAGCAGGTATTGCGCGGTGATGCCCTTGAACAGCACCGCTGCCGCGTCTTCGAACGACAGTTCATCGGGGATTTTCACCAGACGCTCTGCCGGAAACAGCCGCGCCGAGGCGTAACCGCCCAAAGGACCGGTAGCATAAGCGACCCGATCACCGACCCGCACATTGCTCACGCCGGCGCCGACAGCCGCGACCCGCCCCGCGCCCTCCAGACCCAGCCCCGACGGCAACGCCACCGGCACCGCGCCTTTGCGTTGGCTGACATCGAGGTAATTGACGCCCACCGCCTCCTGCTCCAGCCAGACTTCGCCAGGCCCGGGGGGTTGCTCGCTGACCGTTTGCAGTTGCAGGACGTCCGGAGCGCCGGTTTCGGTGAAGCGGATTGCGTTGACCATGTTCATCTCCGTGCAGTCATTAACCGTTGAGCTCACTGTGAAAGCTGAGGTTCAGATGAACAAGTCGGGTTGGATGCAGTTCATTGCTGCACATCATGCAGCTATTCGAACATAAAAAAGGAGCGGCACTGATGCCACTCCCCATGGAAACGCTAATCGAACGCGCCGTTGAGCACCTCGTAGATCAACCCGGTGGCCAGCGCAACGAGGATCAGGTCGGTGCCCACCTGTTGCCATTCGTAGCCGTCATAGTGAGGCAAATGGCCAAGCAGGCGCCCGTCCAGCTTCTTGGCAATACCCGGTGGCAGCGGCTTGCCACGCGCCAGATTCTTTTGAATGCCCGGCGGCAGCGGCGGCCCCGGATTCCAGTATTCGCCGCGATAGCCGCCGACGATGCCGAGAATATTGCCGCGATCAACGCTCGGCCCGCCGCCGCGATTGCCGGAGGATGGCTGGCCTTTGTTGCCATTGCCCTGAGCGCCCCCACCCGGTTTCCCGTGATCCTGCATGTTCTGCGGCTTACCCTTGCCATTGCCCTGGCCACCTTGACCACCCTGGCCCTTGCCATTGCCGGGGTCGGCCAGTGCAGTCGTGCTGCCCACCACCAGCGCGAGGCAGGACAATGCGGCGATCAATCTGCGAGCTTTTCTCATGGACGGTTCCTTCGGTTCGCGGGGCATCTGGTTCTGAAGCATTGTGCTCAGCTTAGTGGATTTCTCCTTGCTGACCACTCGGCCTTGCGTCAGGATTCCCGTCCTTTCCACCCGCGATCGAAAAATCATGAATCGTCAAAAGAAGCTGCAGCAGTTGTTCAAGGAAAAGGCCAAAAAGGCCAACGCCAAACTGGCGCCGAAAAAGCCCAAGTACATCTGCAAGGCTGATCGCCTGAAGCTGGAAGCCGAAGCCGAAGCCGCGCAGGCGCAGGTCGAGAACATCGAAAGCTGAGTCAGGCTTTCTGCCGCGACGTCAGCCACGTCATCAGCGCCGCCAGCACCAGCAATGCCGCGCTGGCGAAGAAGGTCAGCCGATAGCCGCTGCCGTCGAACAGCAGACCACCAACGGTCGATCCCGAAGCGATCGACAACTGCACCACCGCCACCATCAGCCCCCCGCCCGCTTCGGCATCGTCGGGCAGCGTGCGCGCCAGCCACGACCACCAGCCGACCGGCGCGGCGGTCGCGATCAATCCCCACAAGCCCAGCAACACGAAGGCCGCGACCAGCGAGCTGCCCAGCCCGATCAGCGCCACGGCGATCACCGCCATCAACAGTGGGATGGCGATCAGCACGCGATACAGGCCTTTGTTCAGCACCGAACCGATGACCACGGTGCCGACGAACCCGGCCACACCAATGACCAGCAAAATCATCGACAGCACTGAAACGTCGACCCGGGTCACGGTTTCGAGAAACGGCCGCAGGTAAGTGAACAGAACAAACTGGCCCATGAAGAACAGACCTGCGCCGAGCATGCCGAAGGCCACCCGGCGGCTTTTGAACAACGCGAAGACGTTGCCCGCGCTGGCTTTGCGTGGCGCGGCGGGGAGCGCAGGCAAGCTGATCCACTGCCAGAGCAGCGCAATGAGCGCCACCGGTATCAGGCAGAAAAACGCCCCGCGCCAGCCAATCACGCTACCGAGATAACTGCCCAACGGCGCCGCCACGACGGTCGCCAGGGCGTTGCCGCTGTTAAAAATCGCCAGTGCCTTGGGCACGCTGGCGGACGGCACCAGACGCATGGCCAGCGCCGCCGACATCGACCAGAAGCCGCCAATCACCACGCCGATCAATGCGCGACCGATCATGTACACCGTGTAGTTGGGCGCCAGTCCGACCACTAGCCCGGACGCGCACATCAGCGCCGTCAACAGCAGCAACAGATTTTTGCGATCCATTGAACCAGCCAGCCTGGCGATCGTCAGGCTGGTCAGCACCGCGAACGCGCCGGAGATGGCGATGCCGTAGCCGGCCAGGCCTTCGCTGATGTGCAGGTCCGTTGCCATCGGCGTGAGCAGACTGACCGGCATGAACTCGGAAGCGATCAGCGCGAAGACACACAACGTCATCGCGAAAACGCCGCTCCAGTAAGCCGGTTGCTCGCCAGCGGTGGAGGCGTCCATGGACTGGGCTGTCGGATTATCGATTACTTGGGCCGTCATGCAGAACCTGTTTTGGAAAAGACTTGATCGGAGCAATTTTTGCCCCGCTACTCAGGCTGCAAAGCTTGACGGATTGCGGTTAACTTGATTAGTAGCGGTAATCTTCATGTGCTTTTGAGATAAATTCAGCAATGAACAACGCCAAAATCAACGACCTGCAGGCCTTTCTGGCGGTGGCGCAGGAGCAGAGCTTCACCAAAGCCGCCGCCCGCCTCGGCGTCACGCCGTCTGCGTTGAGCCATACCGTCCGCGCGCTGGAGCAGCGCTTGGGTATTCGCCTGCTGGCCCGGACCACGCGCAATGTTTCGCCGACCGAAGCGGGTGAGCGCCTGATGCGATCGATTGCGCCGCTGTTCGAGCAGATCAGCGCCGAACTCGAGGCCTTGAGCGAATTGCGCGACAAGCCCAGCGGCACGCTGCGGATTTCCTGCACGGACGATCAGATTGAATTGTGCATTCGGCCGATGCTCGCCGGGTTCCTGAAGGACTACCCGGACATCACGTTGGAGTTCTACGTCGATTACGGATTCACCAATGTGGTCAAGGAGCGCTTCGACGCCGGCATTCGTCTCGGTGAATCGATCAGCAAAGACATGATCGCGGTGCGCATCGGCCCGGACTGGCGCCTGGCGGTGGTCGCCGCGCCCGATTACTTCGCCCGCCACCCGGCACCCGTCACGCCCCATCAGTTGATGGAGCACACCTGCATCAACATCCGCCATCAACCGGCCGGCGCGATTTACGCCTGGGAGTTTGCGCACAAGGGCCAGGATTTCAGCGTCAAGGTCGACGGGCAATTGGTGTTCAACAGCATCATGCATGTACTCAATGCCGCCGTGGATGGCATCGGCGTGGCGTACGTGCCCGAGCAATTGGTCGCGCCGTATCTGGCGGACGGCCGATTGGTGGAAGTCCTGGAAGAGTGGTGCCCGACGTTTCAGGGTTACCACCTGTATTACCCGAACCGGCGCCAGGGCTCGGCAGCGTTCGCAGCGTTTGTCGAAGCACTGAAGCTGAACACCGCTCCCCTGTAGGAGTGAGCCTGCTCGCGATTGCGTCCGGTCAGCCAACCCTGCATCGCCTGACACACCGCTATCGCGAGCAAGGATCGGGGCAGATCGACAATCTTTTTCGTCACTCACACCCCTGTAGGAGTGAGCCTGCTCGCGATTGCGTCCGGTCAGACAACCCTGCATCGCCTGACACGCTGCTATCGCGAGCAGGCTCGCTCCCACAAGGATCGGGGCAGATCGACCATCTTCTTCGCCACTCATCCCCCTGTAGGAGTGAGCCTGCTCGCGATTGCGTCTGGTCAGACAACCCTGCATCGCCTGACACGCTGCTATCGCGAGCAGGCTCACTCCCACAAGGATCGGGGCAGATCGACAATCTTCTTCGTCACTCATCCCCCTGTAGGAGTGAGCCTGCTCGCGATAGCGCCGTACCGAATTACCGCCGCCCAACAAAAAGGGAGGCCTTTTACAGGCCTCCCTTTGTCTTTCACCTTCAGGATGTACCCAGCCCCTGCGACAGATCCGAGGACGACGGCCGCGCCGGATCCGGTCTGGTTTCACCCTCGGTCTGCTCGGTGGTCCGGGTCACCGTGTCGCGCACCGCTTCATAACCTTCCTGCGCTTTCTGCTTGGCCTTGTCGACCATGCCGGCGCTGGTGCGGCCCATGTAGCGCTGCTCAGTGGAGGTGGTCGGCAACGCCGCGCCGAGCAACGCACCGAGCGCGACTCCAGCGGCAGCCACCATCAGCGGTTGCTCTTTGAGCAGGTGACTGAACTGTTGGCCGAGCACTTGCGAATTGCGCGACAAGCGGTCACTGGCGTCATGCATCGCATGGCTCAGATTTTCCTTGGCTGCACCGACATTTTCACCGAGGTGGCTGGCCTTGCCTTTCAGCGTCTGGTACCCGTCCTTCAGCGAGTCGGTGGTCGAGTGCAGATGCGCGCGCGCACTGTCGACGCCGTCGGCCAAACCATCGGCCCACTCGCCGGCCTTGTCCTGATCCGGTCCGCTGCGATAGGTCGGTTGCGGCACGGGCGGGCGATTCTGGCTGATCATCAGCCAGAGCAGGCCCACCGATGTCAGCACCGCCGGCACCGGGTTATTGCGCACGCTGGTGCCGAGGTTGGTGAAGAACGTCGAGCCATTGCTCTGCATCATCCCCCAGGCCTGATCAATCATCTGCCCGGGGGTGAATTTGCTCTCCAGTTGATCGACGATATTGCCGATGCTCGCGCGTTGCGCATCGATTTCGCGCTCGATCTGTTCCGGGCTTTTTTCCGCTTCGATATCCAGTTCGCTTTTCATGAGACTTTCCTCCGCAGCGCTTCCTGATCCTTGTTCAAGGCGTCGAGGGTGCGATCAGGTTTGAAGTGAGACGGCTCGAATTGCTTTTTCCCGGATTGCAGCATGGCGAAGCCGATGATCATTACCACCACGCCAACGATCAACGCGGCCAGCCACGGCGCCATGAACAGGCTCAAGCCATAGACCGCCGACATCAGCAGAATGATGAAGCCGGCGAGGAACACAATCGCACCGCCGGCCACCGCGCCGATGCCAGCCTTCAGCGTGCTGAGGCTGTTGTGCAATTCGGCTTTGGCCAGCGCCAATTCCTTGGTGAACAACGCCGGTACTTCGCGGGACAGCTGCCGCAACAAGCCGACCACCGAAGCATCATCCGTTTGGCCGAGGGGCCTTGCCCCGCTCAGATCAGATTCATCTCTGTTCATCACAGTTCTCCTTTGGCGTCGGGTGCATGCGGTACGGAAGCCCCTGCGAAATCAGAGGGGTGATCATGCTCATTAGGTGAGGTGGGAGTGATGCCAGTGGCCAGTCCCGGATTGGTTGGGGACGAGGACGGCACTGACGATTCATAGGGTCGCTGCGCACCGTAATCGCCTGATGGTGGCGTCGAAGTCGTGCCTGCCGCTGGATCGTGTTCGGCGCTGACAGTTGCCGCCGCAGCCGTGCCTGCCTTGAGAAACCGCGACAGGCCGAAACCGATGGCGATACTGCCGGCAATGAATAGCCCCGGATTGTTGCGCGCCAGATCCGCCGCATCGTGCAGCAACTGTTCGGCACTCTTGCCGCGCAGATTGCCCGCCAGCCCGGTCATGGATTCCGCCATGTCGTTGATGTAATCGGACATGCCTAACGTGTCTTTGTCCTGCAGTTCCGAAACGAAGCTTTTCGCGCCTTGCGCCAACGCTTCGATCTGCTCGGCCGCCGTGTCGCGATACTGACCGAATTGCGCATCGGTCTGTTCGCGCGCGCCGCCCAATGCTTCGCTGACGTTGTCTTTCAGATGATCGAAACCTTGCTCAGGCTTGCCGTTTGGATCACCTGATTCATACCCTGCCCTGCTGTCTGACGTATTCATGTCGCCCCTCGCCTTCTCACTGAAAACGCAAAAACGGGACTACACGGCAACAATGCCTCGAGCCCCCACATAGATGAGGACGGAGCGGCTTGCGCGAGAGTTCAAAGAGGTTGATGAGCGTGCAACGTATGGCCGGGATCACCGACGAAAGGTTGCGCCTTGAGAGATTGCGTTGAGCTTCTGCGCCTGTCTGCGGTCAAGACATGGCACGGGGGTTCATCCTGATCACGCCAGTGAAACCCGCAACGCCGCCGATAGATGGCAGAATCCCCCTACCCTGATCACTTCGGAGACCGCAATGCTTCGCCTGTTCGAACAAAGGCTCGACCCTTTCCCACCCGATGAGGCGCCGCCACCGCCAGTCGGCCTCATGCGATTCCTGTGGGCCTGCACCCGAGGCGCACGCGGTTACATCCTTGCCTTTGCGTTGCTCAGCGCCAGCGTGTCGATCTACGAGGCGTGGCTGTTTTCCTTCCTCGGGCAAGTGGTGGATCTGCTTTCGACCTGGCAATCCGGGGGCGCCGCCGGTGCCGAGGAAAGCCGCGTATTGTGGGGCATCGGCATTGTGCTGGTGGTCAGCATTGGCCTGGTGGCGCTGCGCACCATGGTCCAGCACCAGATCCTCGCGATCAATCTGCCGCTGCGCCTGCGCTGGGACTTCCATCGGCTGATGCTGCGGCAAAGCCTGTCGTTCTTCTCCGATGAATTCTCCGGCCGGGTCACCACCAAAGTCATGCAAACCGCGTTGTCGGTGCGTGAAGTGCTGTTCACCCTGATCGAAATCCTTCCCGGCATCGGCGTCTACTTCATCGCCATCATTGCGCTGGCCGGTGGCTTTGCGCTGAAGCTGATGCTGCCGTTTCTGGCGTGGATCGTTCTGTTCGGGCTGGCGATGGTGTATTTCGTCCCGCGTCTGGGCAAGGTCGGCCAGGAGCAGGCCGATGCACGCTCCTCGATGACCGGACGGATTGCCGATGCTTACACCAACATCACCACCGTCAAACTGTTCTCGCACTCCAAGCGTGAGGCGCATTTTGCTCGCGCGGCGATGGAAGATTTCAAGCTCACCGGCTTCCGCCAGATGCGTCTGGTCAGCCAGTTCGAAATCGTCAACCAGGCGCTGGTGGTCGCGCTGATTCTCGGTGCCGGTGGTTATGCGTTGTGGCTGTGGCATCAGGGCGAGGTCGGCACCGGCGCCGTCGCGGCGATCACCGCCATGGCGTTGCGCATCAATGGCATGTCGCACTGGATCATGTGGCAGATGACTTCGCTGTTCGAAAACATCGGTACTGTGCAGGACGGCATGGCCACCCTGACCAGCGGCCCGAAAGTCCAGGACGCGCCGGATGCCAAAGTGCTGGAGCCGGCCGGCGGCGAAGTGGTTTTCGACAATGTCAGCTTCAATTACAACGGCGAGCGCCAGGTGCTCGACGGCCTGACGCTGCACATTCGCCCCGGCGAAAAAATCGGCCTGGTTGGCCGCTCCGGTGCGGGCAAGTCGACGCTGATCAACCTGCTGCTGCGTTTCTATGACGTCGATCGCGGCGAGATTCGCATCGATGGGCAGAACATCGCCAAGGTCACGCAGGACAGCCTGCGCAGTGTGATCGGCATGGTCACTCAGGATACGTCGCTGCTGCACCGCTCGATTCGCGACAACATCGCCTACGGTCGACCGGACGCCACCGACGCGGACATCCACCGCGCCGCGGTGAACGCCCAGGCCGATGGTTTCATCAGCCAGTTGAGCGACAAGCAGGGCCACAGCGGCTACGACACGCTGGTCGGCGAACGCGGCATCAAACTCTCCGGCGGCCAGCGCCAACGCATCGCCATCGCCCGGGTGATGCTGAAGAACGCGCCGATCCTGCTGCTCGACGAAGCCACCAGCGCGCTGGATTCCGAAGTCGAAGTGGCGATCCAGGAAAGCCTCGACGAAATGATGCAGGGCAAAACCGTGATCGCCATCGCCCACCGCTTGTCGACCATCGCGGCAATGGACCGCCTGATCGTCATGGACGAAGGCCGCATCATCGAACAAGGCACCCACGCGCAATTGCTTGAGAAGAACGGCACCTACGCGCGGCTGTGGCAGCACCAGAGCGGCGGGTTCCTCGGTGAGGATCGCGGTTTGGTTGAGGTGATGGAGGAGTAATCAGGCTGGAGGGCCGGAGCCGGCCCTTCATCGATTTGCCTACAGGGTGAAGGGGCTTTCGGCATCCACCGGAAGCTTGACGCGAAATACGGTCCCGCCTGGCAGATCAGAGCTCACTTCAATCGAGCCGGCATGCGAGGCGACGATTTCCGAGGCGATAAACAGGCCGAGTCCAAGCCCAGCGACGGGCCCGTGATCCACCACGGAGCGCTGAGAGAAACGCCCCATTGGGTTGAAAATGAACGGCAGTACATCCTCCGGGATCGGCTCACCGCCGTTGTGTACCGTAAAGACCGCACCCTCCTCCAACGCCTGCAACTCGACCGTGACCGGAAACTGATTGTCGCCGTGGGTCACCGCATTGCTGATGATGTTGGAAAAGACCTGTTCCATCCTGGCGCCATCGAACGCACCCATCACCGGCTCCTTCGCGTCGAACACAACGTTGGCCTGCGGGTGAAAGGCGCGGATTTCCTCGATAACCCGCTCGCACAACGGGCTGAGATCGATCGGGGCTTTTTTCACTGGAATGCCCGGGCCCATCTGGCACCGCGTGAGATCGAGCAGGTCGCCAACGATCTGAGTGGCGCGCTGCACGCTGGCGTAGATCTGCCGGGCCACTTTGCCGGTATGCGGGTCGGTGGATTCCGTACGGCGCAACCTGTCGGCACCGAGCAGAATCGCCCCCAGCGGCGTGCGCAAGTCGTGGCCGAGAATTCCTAGAAAGACATTGCGCGAAGCCTCAACCGCGCGTGAATAGCTGGCAATCGACTCAGCCAGTGCCTGATCGATCGCTTCGTGGAAACGCGTCATGTCGTCGACATTCACCGATTTTCCATCCTTGACCTGACGCAGCCACTGGCTCAGTACACTGGTGCGCAGCGCGCGGTATTCCGAAACCATCTGGTCGATAGTGAAACCGGCCATCAGCCGCGTCACGGCGTGGGTTTCAGCAGCCGTTTCTTCATCATCGCGCGGCGCTTGGCCATGAGCCTTGGCCAGTTGCTCGCTAACCGTCTGCCGGGTGCGCAGATCGATAACGATGGCCCGCAACATCTGCTCGGCGTGATCACGCAGCGCAACGTTATCGAGCTCCGCACCGGGTGTCTCGATGGTGCGGGCGAAATCTTCCCAGGCCTGCAGGATCGGCTCTAGGTTTTCGAGAATGAAATCTGGCAGGCGCATGGCTGTAGTCCATAGAGGAAATCCATCTGCGCCGACAGGCGAGCCGGCGCAGACAGTGAAAGAACAAACTCAGGAGTACAGAAGGTACGGCTGACCTCTTGCAGCCTACCATCAATGCAGTGGTTCAACGCGGGAGGAAAATCGGCAACAGCCGCTTGTGACGAAAGCCATCAGAACACTTGACTACCTGTGCTTGCGCTGCTGCCCGGAACGCTCAAGTCGCCATCCGGAAAAGCACCACCCTCAATGTGGTAGACCTTCGGTTCTGCGGAAAAATAATCCTCCAGCCCCAGCATGAACCGCTGGTGGTCTTCACTCTCCTCAAACCCCGGAGAGTGATCCTCAAGCGAGCGCCAGCGCACGATCAAATTGAATTGCTCGGGCGTTTCGATACCTTGCGCCAGCAAGTGCCCGCCGTATCCCTTGGCACGGGTGAGCAACGGTTCGACTTCGGCAAATGCGCGTCGGAAGGCTTCAGTCTGTTGCGGGTGAACGGGCAGGACTGCGATTTCGTAAACCATGACGTTTCTCCAGAATGAGTTGAACGCGTTCAGACGATGAGCGAAGGCTCAACGGCGATGGCGATTTTTCCTATGAGTCCGTTGTTGGCACTCTCCAGTCTTGCGTGGGCGAGCGGGATGTCGGCAAGGGAATAGACCGCGCCAACATGCGGCCGCAACTGGCCGCGTTCGACCAGCGCGGTCAGTTCATCGAGCTTGCCGCGGTTCTGCCGGGTAAAGACGAAGTGATAGCTGGCGTTCTTGCCCCAGGCCTGGACGAGGTTTTGTGGCTGCGCGATGTCGACGATCGAGACAACGCGGCCAAGCTGGGCGAGCGCGTCGGCACTGCGAGACAGGGTATCGCCACCGATGGTGTCGAACACCACATCAACGCCATGCCCGGCGGTTTCGCGCATGATCGCTTCAACGTAATCCTCTTGGGTGTAATCGATCACCACATCGGCGCCCAGGCTGCGGGCGAACTCGGCGTTGTCTTCGCGCACGGTGGTGAACACCCTGGCGCCCATGGCTTTCGCCACCTGAATCGCCACATGGCCGACACCGCCCGCGCCGCCGTGGATCAGAATGCTTTCGCCGACTCGCAGCACAGCGCGCACGGTCAGCGCTTCCCACACCGTACCGCCGACCAGACTCAGACTCGCCGCCTCGAGGTGACTCAGCGAGGAAGGCTTTCGGGCGATGATGCTTTCGGCCGCCACGTGATACTCGGCATAACTGCCCTGCCCCTCGAATATCTGCGGGGTGTACCAGACTTCGTCGCCCGGCGCGAAGGCGCTGACGCCCGGCCCGACAGCTTCAACCACGCCCGATACGTCGTGACCGGTAATGGCTGGCAGCGGCACCAGATCGGGATAGTCACCGCGCCGAACCTGATAATCCAGCGGATTGATGGAAGTGGCGTGCACCCGGACCAGCACCTGGCCCGCTTGTGGAACAGGTTTGGCAACATCGCTCAGTTCGAACGAATCAGGACCGCCGAAAGATTTCAGAATCATCGCTTTCATGGAAACACCTCGTATCGATAAAGAGGGATATCGAGATTTCTCGATATCCTGCGGTAAAAAAATTTACAGCTCTTTCCCTATGATCTCTGCAAGCGCGCTGATAGCAGCCTCATTGCGTTTGTAGTAGGTCCATTGACCGATGCGTCGCACTTCAACCAGCCCCACCCGCTGCAAAGTGGCCAAATAACTCGACACCGTCGACTGCGACAAGCCGATACCTTCCTGGATGCTGCTGACGCAGACACCCTCGACGAGAACGTCACCCTCATCCTGCGGGGGGAAGTTCTTGACGGGATCCTTCAGGCCTTCAAGGATCTTGAGGCGCGTCGGGTTCGAGAGGGCTTTGAAGATTTCGATCAGTTCCATGCGCCGAGGATATCGAGATTCTTAGATATGTCAATGCGCGATATTGAGGCGATTCGCAGTCGGCGACGGGCGGCAGGACATCAGGATCTGCGACCCGTCCGTCCTACTCACCTCGTGCTTCCCGGACTCATTCGTCAGCCATGTTTCACGAGATTCAATGCCGGCAACGGTCCGCCCGGGAATTGCGCAAGCACGCCCTGCTGCACACCGCCCAGATCGATGCCGTAAAAACCCAATCGGTCTATCAGCTCTGCAACCCTGGCTTTGCTGGCCGCATCCTCACCGGAATAAAACAGCACACGCTTGCCGCCCTCGGTGGTGGGATCGGTCAGCAGAGCCGCGAGCAAATGATTGAAGGCCTTGACCACGTGCGCGCCGGGCAGCATCTGCGCCAACAATTGTGAAGACGGCTGGCCGCCCAGATCGACCGGTTTGAACAATGGCGCCTCAATCGGGTTGTTGGCGTCGATCACGATACGCCCCTCCCAAGGCCCGAGATCGCGCACGGCATCGGGAATTTTCGACCAGTTCACCGCCAGAAAGACGATGTCCGCCTGACTCGCCTGCTGAGCAGTTACGGCTTGCGCGAGTGGGCCCAATTCGCCGACCAGATCGGCAAGGCTCTGCGGCCCACGACCGTTGGCCAGGCTGACCGAAAGGCCAGCGTTGACGAGCAACCGAGCGATGGCGGTGCCGATGGAGCCTGTACCAATGATGCTGATGTTCATGTCTGTTTCCTCAAGTAGTTGATGAGGCCATGAGACGCTTTTTGATCTTCCACCAGTAGTGGAAGACCAATAGAATCACTTTCAATCATTCGTTGAAGGTGCGCAGATGGAGACGTTAGGCAATTTGCTGTCATTCGTGCGCAGCGCCGAGGCGGGCAGCTTCTCTGCCGCCGCGCGACGCCTGGGCCTTACGCCCGCGGCGGTCAGCCGCAATGTCGCGCAACTGGAGGCCAACCTCGGCGTGCGTTTGTTCCAGCGCAGCACACGCAAACTCACCCTCACCGAGGCTGGAGAGCGCTTTCTGGCCAACGTCGGTTCGGGACTGGAAACCGTTCAGGCGGCAATCGCCGATGTCGCGGGCAACGCTGGCGAGCCTTCAGGCGTTCTGCGTCTGAACGCAGCGCCAGGGTTCGCTAGGGATTTTCTGTTGCCGCTGATGCCCGAGTTTCTTAAGCGATACCCCGCCGTAATCCCCGAATGGCACCTCGATAATCGCCAGGTCGATCTCATCGCGGATGGATTTGATGCGGCCATCGGCGGCGGCATCGAGCTGGCGCAGGGCGTGGTCGCCAGAGCCATCGCACCGGCGCATCTGATTCTGGTGGCATCGAAGGAATATCTCTCGGGAAAGCGCATCCGGCGGATTGAAGAGCTGTCGACGCTGGATCACCTGGCCATGCGCTCGGTGCAGACCGGCAAGGTGCGCAGCTGGATGCTGCAAGGGCCCGATGGTCAACGAGCACCGTTGGAGTTGGCGCCGCGCCTGTTGGTCAACGATCCGCAAGCGTTGTGTCAGTGCGCACGGCTGGGATTGGGGGTTGCGCTGTTGGCAGTTCCGGATGTGCTGCCGTATCTGCAGGACGGCACGCTGGAGAGGGTATTGCCGGAGTGGTATGTCGATGCCGGGCAGATCTATTTGTATTTCTCCAGTCAGAGGCTGTTGCCGGCGAAAACCCGGGCTTTTGTGGATTTTCTGGTGGGTCAGGCTCGAGAGGATGGATGGGCGACTCGACTCGGCGCTCGGGCTTAGTAAACAAGTTATACGACCTCTTAAACTTAATCAGCATCATGCCTAAGCGCTTTTATCAAGCCTTTCAAGCTTGCCGCCCCTGCTCGATTACGGTACAAATCGGGAAGTTGTACGACAACATAATAAAAACCTGAGCCACCCTGAGTGGCTATCACTTTTGAGATCTGCCATGTCCCGCCCTGAATTTGCCCCAACCGTACCGCCGCCCTTCCCCCGCTATCTCGCCGTGATCATTCTGTTGTGCATGGGTTGTGCGTTCGCCGGCAACCACGTCGCGGCGCGGGTGGCTTTTGATGACGGCGCGGGTGTGCTGCTGGCGATCCTGATGCGTTCTGGCGGGACCTTGCTGGTGCTGGCCATTCTGGTGCTGTGGCAACGGCAGAGTTTGCGTCTGCCAGCAGGCGCCTGGCGCTGGCAATTGTTGTTGGGCCTGCTGATTACCGCGCAGAGCCTGTGTCTGTACTCCGCTGTCGCACGGGTGCCGGTCGCTTTGGCGCTGCTGGTAGCCAACGTATTTCCGATCCTGCTCGCGTTGCTGACCTGGGCGTTGGGCGGGCCACGGCCGAGCGCCCGAACCGCCATGTTGATGGGGTTGATCCTTGTCGGGCTGGTGTTCGTGCTGGACGTCCCCGGACGTCTGTCAGACAGCGCCAGCGTCGGCCCGGAATGGCTGCTGGGCGTCGCGCTCGCCTTCTGCGCCGCCAGCGTCTTCGCCTGCGCGCTGTGGATCACCGACCACAAACTGTCGCAAGTGCGCGGCTCGGTGCGCAGCCTGCTGACCATCTTCATCGTGTTCAGCAGCGTCAACCTGGCCGGAATGACCGGCGCCCTGCCCGGCGGACTCAACCTCCCCGCCACCTCAACCGGCTGGCTGGCCCTCGCCACGCTGGTCGTGCTGTACGGCACCGGTTTCATCGTCCTGTTCATCTCCGTGCCCCGACTGGACATGCCGCGCAACGCACCGGTGATGAATATTGAGCCGTTGGCGACATTGTTGATGGGCTGGATTGTGCTGGATCAGATGCTCAGCAGAGGGCAGATCCTAGGTGGCGTGATCGTGGTGAGCGGGATTGTTTTGCTGACGTATCGGAAAGCGGCGGTGAAGGTTGGGGTGAAGGCTGAGGTTTGAGGGTTGTGGTAGCGTGAGTTATAGGAGGACGCCCCGACTAGCGCTCCCCCTCGATGCCGGGCCAGCAGATCGAATTGGCTGCTTGAGTGGCAATTGCACTCCAAGGCACGCCACTTACCAACTACCGTACGGGATGCCGAACTTGTCGATATACCGTTTTGCCTTTTCACTCACCGGATAGGCATAGCGCCCGCCATGCATGCCCTGCTCCGGGCCGAGAGGTTCGAGTTCCCCTTGAGCATGGGAAACTTTTATCGGGCGGTGGCATGAGTCCCTGACCCACGCCTGGAGCACTCCCCCCGGCGCGAGACCCACGAGTAGCGTTGCCGAGTAACGTGCGGTTCTTTCGGGAGTTTTCGGGCACCGTTGGCGTGTGGACTGCACCATCAGTTGCCTCGCTTCTTCTGGAATCTCTATGAAGCCTTTATAGGTTTTCTGCTCCGATATCGACTGCCAACGGACAAAAATCATTCGTGGAAGCTCAGCACCAGTTACCAAGACTCCAGAACCACCGACGGTTCCCCAACCGCGGGCAGACTCCGTCCCATCTTCTGGTTCGCCTCCGGGAGCGGATTTTCCACCGACTCTGAAAAACATTCTGTTATTGATATCCAGCACCGAGCTGTCCTCAACCCAGATCTTCATGTAATTCGGCTCAACGAATCCTATTTGCCACCAAGGAGACCTGGGGTCATTTTCTCCACTTTCGAAACCTCCTTTCTGGCAGCCCATTAACAATAAAGCGCCAATCAGAGCGATTACAGACTTCATTACCAGAGCTTCCAATCAGCTACGTGAGGATGTTGTACACGGATCGCGTCTTCCGTCGGCGTTGATGTAAACCGCGTCGATACCGCTCCCGTCTCTTCTTCCAAGGGGATGATTCCAGTTTGCAGAGGTATGAATGTACTTCAGCCTGAGCAAAGCCTCTTCTTCTGCAGTTGTTCTGTGGTTTCCTGTGAGAAATCGATCAAAAAGAGATTGGAGTTCTGCCGGCACGGAGTATTCGTCATCTTGGGATATGTCGATGAATTGAATGCCCTTTTCTACCTTCGACATATATTGGACTTGAGACGTACTTAAGGAAGCCATCGCCTTCGGCTTTCTGAGTCTTTTTATATAGAGAATACAATTTCTTGATATTGGTAGGCCCGGCTCCATAACTACTGTCCGGATCACTCATGTAAGGCATACAGCTAGCTGGAATGTCCTCCGGCGCAATCGGATGCTGAGCACCACACAACAACCCCGCAGCAGAGTTATTGGCATTGTTGCCCGTGCCATCAAAGAACACCCCGATCCTCAACGCGATGCCAATCTTCTCTGGCTCGCGCGCAGGCTCCTTCCCATGCTTCTCATACTCGGCCCAGTGCTGGGCGTGTATGTCGACGGGTTTGGCTTGTTCGTAGCGGTAGTTTTTCGGCGGGTTTGGAACGTAGCCACTCAATCCTTGATTCCTTGTTCTGATCCTTGAAGAACGGCCCGAAGGGTGACAGTCGAGGCCGGGTGGTGCAAGCCGTGGCGGTGTGCCAGCCATGGCACGACCATGGGATGCGACGAGGCTTTGCTCTCGTCGCTTGGTTGGCGTCATTTGGCTATTTCGACTTTATCCAAAGCCTGGTTCACGGCGATTTCGCCGAGCATGACGACCTGGGCGATGCCCAGCAGGGTTTTGCGGCGCGGGTTGTCGAGCAGCGCGGCGAAGTCGTAGAGCATGGTGGTAGCCGAGCCGAGGGATTCACTGGCGTTGGCCAGCAGGGATTCGGTGTCGTATTTCGGATTGGCGAGAAACATCTGTTCCGGGATGTTGGTGCTGGCCAGTATGTCCGCCGGACCGAGGTAGTGATCGAGGGCGCGTTCGGCGGCTTCGTGGAGTTTTTTCGAGGCGCTGGATTCGTAGGGCGATGCGGGGTCGGTGGTTGGGGGATTGGGTGTGACTTTGAACATGGTGGAACTCCTAGTTAGGAAAAGGAGCCTTCACATTCGCTACCAAACGAAGGTGGCGGCCATACGCGGGTTGGTAGACCGGTAACTAGGAACCGGCACACCCGAAGGTGTCCTGCGCATGGCCACCATTGAGCAGAGACCTGAAGCAGGCCTGCGAACGGTGCGCGATGCGACTAGTTATGGCGGGCTACCAAACCCGATCGCTGTTTTTCAGCGACCGACAGACGATAGAACCCGCGACCTAGACGCACAAGCCGGCGGATTCTGGCGTAGTCGTAGGGAATGGCGCAAGGCGTTGTAGCCGTTTGCTTGTGTCTTGAATAACTGTTTAAACGGGCTGGGTGCTTTCTGTTTATGTGGTGGTGAATGGGCTGGGGTCATCGCGAGCAGGCTCACTCCTACAAGGATTGGGGGCTAGTCCAAGATCACTGGTGTTTGGGCCACCCAAGTCGCCTGGCAGCTCGCTGCCCTTGGGATATCAACCCTGCGTAACAAGCGTCAACCGCGGCCAAATCTCGAGCCATCTCTTCGACTGAACGCGTTCCACAAACACCGCGTATCTATCACTCTCAAATCGGGCGGTTGGTCGCACTTTCAGCGCAAACAAATCCTCCAGTCCCAATGGCGCCGAAACCTCTATAGCACCCTGCTGATCAAGCCTGACCCCAACCGCCGTAGCTGTCTCGGGCCAACGGGTCATGGCGTCGGCAGAAGATTGATAAGGTGCATCGGCGTTTCGCTTGTGCATGCGAGCCTGGTTCTTCACCGACCAGTTCAGGCCACTGCACCGTGTTGCAAGCTCGGCCTTTAAGGCGAAGTCCGTTTGCGCACTGTGACGTGTTTTGTCGAACCAGATGAGATCAATGTCCCCGGGCAATCGCGAGGGTTCGCGCTGGTGCAGATGATCCCAGACCAGGCTGCGCACAAAACCGGCGGCAACCCAGCTGTCCGGCAAGTTCAGATCCCTGACTGTGCGCAGGATGTGCATCCGGAGGGGATCTCGAGTAATAAGATCCCGCAGTTGCGCTTCAAGATTCAATTTGTTCAATCCATTGCCTTTGATTGCAAGAGCCTATCAGGCGTCTCGGTAAGAGCTCAGCGACGCCGGCGTTGCCCTGCTTCCTCACTCCGTCGCCCACAATTCGCTATCCGGACAAGTCCCTTGTGATGAATGACTCGCGCAGGCGAGCTTTGCAGGAAAGTGCCAACTGCCGCTCACTGCTCAAACCTTGAACTCTTCCTTGAGCAAATCGGCAAACTTGTCTTTTGCACGATGAGATTCAACGTGCTTGTTCCAGATAAAATAATTTTGCACGGGCGTTAGATCTTTGAAAAAGAATCCTTGAATACCGCCGATTTGCTGGAACTGTTCAAATATCCCTTTCGGCACCAACGATACCCCCGCGCCCGCACTGACGCACCCAAGGATGGTGCCATAACTGGCTATGCTTGTTATCGGGCTGGATAGGTTGTGCCGCTCCAGCCAGGCAACCAACGCCCTCCTGTAGGGGCATCCTTCAGGCCACATGAATAAATCCACGCCATGCAAATCTTCTGGATGGTTTAGCGGCCCTGCGGACGGCGAAGCAATCAGGACCAGATCCTCCTCATAGATCTCGATACTCTCAATATCCGGGTGTTCCGGCCTCACGGCAACGATTGCCCCATCCAGTTTATGACTGACTACCTCAGCGGATAATTGCGACCAGTCGCCAGTGCTGAATTGCATCTGCACTGCTGGGTAAAGTTGATGATACCTGGACAACAGCTTGGGTAATCTGCCCGTAGCAGACGATTCTATGGCACCAATCCTGAGATCTCCCGACGGCGCTGACGACGGATCAAGCGCTCGGTGCGACTCCTCGCACAAAGACAGGATTTTGTTGGTATAGCCGAGAAAAATCCGACCGGAGGGGCTGATGATCAATCCCCTGCCTTTCCTTATAAAAAGATCAACCCCGAGTTCTCGCTCCAATAGTCTGATTCGATTGGTGATATTGGACGGCACACAGTGCAGCTCTTCAGAAGCACGAATAATACTGCCTCGATCAGCGACCTTTTTGAACATGACGAGCTGCGACAATTCCATCCCAATACTCATTGAAAGTGAACAATCGAATCAATGTAAATCAGTTGTTGTATGCCCTCAATGAGGTTTATTTTCCTGACTGGTCGTCGCCTGCGCCCTATGAGCAACCATGCCTTCACCCCCAAAAAATCGAAGTTCTACGAGGATTCAATGCATGGATGTTGAACACGCTGTTCTTGCACTGGGTTTCTTCGCGTTTTGTGGTGGCCTGATAGACGCTGCGGTCGGGGGCGGAGGCCTGGTACAGGTGCCCGCACTTCTACATGCTCTACCCCAGTACAGCCTTGCCACCATTTTCGGCACCAATAAACTGGCTGTTCTGGCGGGCAATATTTCATCAATATCGGGTTACCTGAAGCGCATAAAAATCCGCTGGAATTTAATGCTTCCGACCATGCTCGCCGCTTTTTTATTTTCTTTTCTCGGAGCTCTCTCAGTATCCCTTGTCCCTAAAAGACTGATGGAGATCGTTGTCTTTTTCATATTGATAGTCATGGCTATCTACACGTTTATGGAAAAAAAACTTGGTTTGGCAGGCAAAGACCGCCACTTCGGAAAGAAAGACATTTGCCTAGGAGTTTTCTTTGGCAGCCTGATCGGTTTCTACGATGGTGTCTTCGGCCCGGGCAGTGGCAGCCTGCTGCTGTTTATCTTCGTCAAGGTCTTTGGCTTTGATTTCCTCAATGCATCAGCCTCTGCAAAACTGGTCAATCTGGGGACGTTCAGCGCTGCGCTCATATTTTTTATCCCCTCCGGTAATGTCTTGTGGGCGATTGGCGGCATAGTTGCTTTATGCAATATGGCCGGCGCACTGACCGGTGTCTTCTTTGCATTACGTTATGGAAGCAGTTTCATCAGAGTTTTTTTCCTGATACTGCTCGTATTCCTGATAGGCAGGATGGGGCTCAATATTTTTTCGTAGACACTGGTCACGTCATACCATCCGCCGCGAATCCCGCCGTACCGCCTGCGGCGGCACGCCAAAGCCGCGCATGAACACCTCGCGCATGTGCCGACGGTCACGAAACCCGGTTTCTCTGGCAACAATATCCAGACTGTGACTGCTCTGCTCGATCAGCAAACGCGCCGCTTCCAGGCGCAGGCTCTCTATCGCCTTGGCTGGTGACTGACCGGTTTCGGCGGTGAAAACCCGGGTGAATTGCCGCGGACTCAGATGCACCACTTCGGCCAGTTCTTCGACGCTCAGCGGGCGATTGAGGTGCTTGCGCGCGTAATCCAGCGCACTCTGAATGCGATCGGATTTGGGTGAAAGCGACAGCAGTTCCGAATGCTGCGACTGGCCTCCAGACCTACGCTGATGCATCACCAGTCGATGGGCGACCGAGCGGGCGATTTCGCTGCCCAGATCCTTCTCGACCATACCCAGCGCCATGTCGACACCAGCGGTCATGCCCGCCGATGTCCACACCGGGCCGTCGATGATGAAGATGCGGTCGTCCTCGACATTCACCGACGGATGCATCCTGCGCAGCGCCGGGGCGAACGCCCAGTGCGTGGTCACGTGGCGGTTATCCAGCACTCCGGCCTGCGCCAGTACGAACGAGCCGGTGCAGATGCCGGCCACGCGGCGTGCGCCGTCGGCGAGCCCGCGCACGCTGTGCAGCACGTCGGCATCCGGCGGCGTCAGCGGTGTCAGCGTGCCAGCCACCAGCCAACTGTCGGCCAGCCCCGCCTGCGTCAGTGGCAACGTATCGACGTGCAAGCCCAGCGACGAGCTGACAATCCCGCCGGTCTGGGAAAAGTTCTGCACCTTGTACACGGCTTTGCCGGTGACGATGTTCGCGAACTCGAACACCGACTGGGTCGCCAGCGCCATGACCTGAAAACCGTCCGTGAGCAGATAGCCGACTCGATGCATGGTCGCGCTCCGTTTGTTGAATGTCCTGAAACACTACCACATACGTCATTCAGGTCGGAGCAGGTTTTCTCCATCATGGTTCCCATACCAATCAATCCACTCGCGGGACGCAGCTCATGAAACTTGAAGCCAACACGATCTTCATCACCGGCGGCACTTCCGGCATCGGCCGCGCATTGGCCGAGGCCCTGCATCAGCGCGGCAACAAGGTCATCATCGCTGGTCGTCGCCAGGCCCTGCTGGCAGAGATTGCCCAAGCGAATCGGGGCATCGACACCGTGCAGCTGGACATCAACGATGCGCAGCAGATCAAGGAAGTCGCCGCCGAAGTCATCCGCCGCCATCCGTCGTTGAACGTGATCATCAACAACGCCGGGATCATGCCCTTCGACAACGCGGGTTCCGGCGACTACGACGATGCGCAGGCCGTCGGTCTGTTGCAGACCAACCTGCTCGGCCCAGTGCGCATCAGCGCGGCGTTCGTCGAACACCTCAAGCGTCAGCCCGAGGCCTACATCATCAACAACAGCTCGGTGCTGGCCTACCTGCCGCTGGCGACCACGGCGCTGTATTCGGCGACCAAAGCGGCTATCCATTCCTACTCGCTGTCGCAGCGTTTCATGCTGCGCGACACCAGCGTCAAGGTCCTGGAAATCGCGCCACCTTGGGTTGATACCGACCTGATTCACAAGAGCGGCGACGAGCGCGCCATGCCGCTGGGCGAGTTTATCGAGGAAACCCTGATCAAGCTGGAAACCGCCACCACCGAAGTGCTGGTTGACCGAGTCTTGCCGCTGCGAGCCAACCAGGGCGCGAACGAGCACGGGCTGATCGAGCAGTTCAACCTGTCGCTGTTGGAAAATCCTATTCCGGTGGCCTGAACTCACCGACAGAAACACCCGGGCTCAATGCCCGGGTAGCCTGGCTGTTGATCATGTTCATTCACAACGCGGCAAGCCAAACACCACCCGCGCCCCGCTCGGCTCATTGCGCTCGGCCCACAATTTGCCGCCGTGTCCTTCAATGATCGTGCGGCAAATCGACAGGCCCATGCCCAGCCCGGTGGATTTGGTCGTGTAGAACGCTGTGAACACTTGCTCCGCCCGCTCGCAGGCAAAGCCTGGCCCCGAATCGCTGACGCTGATGTGCACGTTATCGCCCAGCGCTTCACTGCGAATCAGCAGACGTCGCTGCCCCTCTGCCATGATCGTCATGGCTTCGAGGCTGTTGATGATCAGATTGAGCAACACCTGCTGCAGTTCGACCCTGTCCGCCACTACTAAAGGCAAATCTGCCGCCAGCTCAACGCTGACCTCGGCGCCGTGCTTGAGCGCTTCGCCACGGCTGAAACCGACCATTTCTTCGATCAGCAGATTGAGGCTGACAGGCTGGCGCTGCGGTGGGGTTTTGTGAATCAGCGCGCGGATGCGTCCGAGAACGTCTGCCGCCCGATTGCCATCGACAATGATATGCCGCAGGCCCTGCTCCACCTCATCGAGGTTCGGCGGCTGCGCACCGAGCCAGCGTAGCGCGGCGTTGGCATTGGTGACCGTGGCGGCGATCGGTTGATTGACTTCGTGAGCGATCGACGCCGCCAACTGGCCCATGGTTGCCACGCGATTGGCGTGGGCCAGTTCCGTTTGCACCTGGCGATAACGGCGCTCGCCTTCGCGCACTTGCTCTTCGGCGAGCTTGCGTTCGCTGATATCCAGCACGAAGGCCAGGCCCTGCTGCTGACTGGCTTCGAATGCGGCCAGACCGACAATCACCGGCAGCCGACTGCCGTCCTTGCGGATGTATTCCTTTTCGAATGGCTGCGCGCGGCCGGTGCGGATGGCGGTTGCCAGTGCGGCGTCGCTGTTGGCGCGCATCGACGACGGGGTCATGTCGCGCCAGTGTACGAGGCCCGATAGCAGCTCATCACGGGCGTAACCGACCATGCGCAGGAACGCGTCGTTGGCCTCGATGATTTTCCCCTCCGCGCTCCACACGATGATGCCGATGATGTTCGCATCGACCAGCCGACGGATCTTCGCTTCGCGCTCGGCGAGGTCGCGGTACAGGCGCGCGTTGTCCAGCGAGATCGCTGCCTGCGACGCCACCAGCCGCAGCACGGCCAGACGCGCGGGGCTGAACACCCCGGCGGACAGGTTGTTTTCCAGATACAACGCCCCGACCACCCGCGCCTGGTTCATCAGCGCCAGGCACAGGATCGAGCGCGCGCCACGCTGCTGGATGTACGGATCAGCGACGAACAGCGGATCGGCCGCGGCGTCGTCCAAACACAGGTGGACGCCGGTGCGCAGCGTCTGATACAGCACCGACTCGGCCAGCGCCACCGCGTGCAACGGCTCGTTGCACAGCTGCGTGGCATCGTCGCCAATGCGGGTTTGCGCGGCGATATACGGTGTGTCGGCATTGAGCAGGATGAGCAGGCCCTGTTCGGCTCCGGCCTGTTCGATCGCGGTGCGCATGACCGTTTCAATCAAGCGGTCGAGGACGATTTCGCCGGAGACTGCTTGAGAGACCTTGAGCACCGTCGTCAGATCCAGGTGTTCAACCGCCGTAACGAGGGTGGCGGTCGGCTCTGGCTGCGCGACTTCGGAGCGCAGAAAACGATGTTTGCGATCCAGCTCCCGCACCTTGCCATCGGCGCCCCAACGCACATAGGCATAACGCGCGTCACGCAGATAAACACGGGCGATCTTGGCAAGACCGCGAGCACGATAGAACTGCGCGGCCAGTTCGTTGGCCAGCGCCTCTATATGGACCAAATCGTTGTCCTGGGCCAATTGAATGGCCTGTTCGTACAGCGATTCGGCCTCAAGTAACTGGCCAGTGACGCGCGCCATTTCCGCCGTGACCAGCGCCACCTGACTGGCGAAGGTTTCCGCACACAAGCGCGCCCACGTCTGCAATTGCGCGTGGTGTTGGCCCAGGCGCTGCAACGCATCGACATCGGTTTCGCCGTGAGCGGCCAAGGTCAACGCCGCATAAAAATGGTATTCGGCCTCCTCGAAAAATGCCGAAATCACCCACAACAATCCCTGAACTTGGGTCGCGCATTCAGCGGCGCCCGCGTAATCCCCCGCCAGATAGCGCGCCTGCAACTTGCGCACCCAATACTTGCCGCGTGCCAGCGCCAGGTCCGGCGAGCTGGTCAAATGCGCCTCGACAGCTGTCTCGTCGAATCCGTCGTCGTTGAGACAGCCAAACTGCGGCGTCTGTCCACGCAGCATGCGGATCAGCGCCAACTGGCAGCGCATGAAATCGGCCACCAGACCGAAACCGACCTTCTCTGCATAGCCCAGGCCTGATTCGGTTTGCGCCTGCACCTCTGCCAACGGCTCGCCGATAAATAGCAGATCGGAAATCAGGCTGTTACCGGCAAACGCCGCATACGGCAGATCCCCGGTGCGATGGGCCGCGTTGAGCGCCCGACGCAGCAGTTCGCGGCACTCGCGTACGGGCCGCATCCAGCGCACCACGAAGATCGAAAAGCACAGATAGGTGCTCGCCTCGTAACGCGTGAGGCCGCGTCGATCAACCAGATCGCAGCCCAGGCGGCCAAACCGATAACCGGCGGCATAGTCGCCAAAACGTGGGCCCGACACGCGTCCGAAGTTGGCGTAGAGCAAGCAGGAAGCGTCGCAGTTGCCATATTGCAGGCTCAGGCTGATCGCTTTGCAGATGGTCAGGCTGGCGAGGTTCAAGTTCGATTGCACAGCCGGCGCGAAGAGTTTGCCCAGCGCATCGAGGGTCACCCGTGCGGCGGGGTCTTCCATTGGCGGCAAGTCGATCATCTGCTCAATGGTGCGCCCGCGCAGGTTGGTCCAGACCTGCTGATATTCGTCGCGCACCTGGGCATCGTTCGGATGCGCTGGCCAATCGATGCCGACCCGACGCAGATAGGCCAGACATACTGCCACCGCACGGTCACTGCGATCGAGCAGCAGATAGACATCCATTTGCAGGCACGCCACCGCCGCGCGCTCGACGGTGGTCACGGCGCGCTCGGCCAATGCGGCCAGGCGCGTGTCGGCCTGCGCCAGTTGGCCAGTGAGAAACTCGCATTCGGCGCGGTTCAGCTCCAGCGCAAAACCCAGTTCATGCCGACTGTCATAGCCCTGCTCGCCCAACAACTCCGCCCCGGCCCCCAGGTAGGTCAGCGCCGAGGTGTAGGCGGTCGAGGCCTTGGCGCGCTGACCAGCGAGCAGGTTGAATTCGGCAAGTTGCTCACGTTCGGCGCGCAAGCTGATCAGGTGCGCGCCGCGATTGAGCTGGCCGACAATTTCGAAGATCGCTTCCTCGCGCCGCTCACCCTGGGTTTGCAGCGCGAGCAGCCGGCCGATGCGCAGATGCATTTGCGCCCGTTCGGTCTCAGCGATCAGCGAATACGCCGCTTCATGGATGCGGTCATGCACAAACCGGTAGGCACCGTCCTGACGCTCGACCAGTTCCAACCGCACTGCCGGCCATACCGCCGCGTGGACGTGAGGCACCGGCACACCGAGGACAGTCGCCAGCGTGTCGAAACGTGCAACGTTACCCAAACAGGCGAGTTGTTGCAGCGCCTGGCGCGTTTGCAGTGGCAGCCGCGCCAGTTTGCCAACCATCAAATCGACGACATTGTCGGTATAGCCCTTGCCGTTGATCAGGTGCACATCCCAACGCCAGCGATTGCGCTCAGGCTCGTAGATCAGCAGCTTTTCCTCGGCGAGAGCGTAGAGAAACTGAATGACGAAAAATGGATTGCCGGCAGTCTTGTCCAGCACTAGCCGCGCCAGCGCGACGATGCTCGCCGGGGGGCAGCGCAGCGACTCGCTGATCAGTTGTTCGATGTGCGCGCCGGCCAGGGGTGCGAGGCGAATCTCGTCAATCTGCACGCCAGCTTGACGCAGCGCGGTGAGGGTGCGGCTGAGTGGATGATCGCGATCCACCTCGTTGTCGCGATAGGCGCCGACCAGCAGCAGATGAGGAATCTCGGCACGGCTGAGCAAATCTTCAAGCAGATCCAGGGTGGCCGCGTCGAGCCACTGCAGGTCGTCGAGGAATAATGCCAGCGGGTGCTCGGCCTGGGCGAACACACCGATGAACCGCTGCAAGACCAACAGGAAGCGCTGCTGCGCCTGCTGCGGTTCCAGTTCTGGCACGGCTGGCGGCTCGCCGATGATCAGCTTCAGTTCGGGGATCAGGTCGGTGATCAGCCGCGCATTCGGTTCCAGCGCCCGCAATAGCGCTTCGCGCCATTGCGCCAGCACTTCGGCACGCTTGCCCAAAAGCGTGCGCACCAGCCCCTGAAAGGCCTGGACCAGCGTCGAATAAGGCACGTCGCGCTGGTACTGGTCGAACTTGCCGGCGGCGAACAAGCCACGGGTCGGCACCAGCACTTTGTGCAATTCACTGACCACCGACGATTTGCCGATGCCGGAGTACCCTGAAACCAGCACCAGCGCCGGAGCGCCTGTTTGCACCACGCCGGTGAAGGCATCGATCAACGTTTGCACTTCGTGTTCGCGGCCGTAGAGTTTTTCCGGGATCAGCAAGCGCTCGAAGGCGCCCTGCTCGTTCAGCGTAAACGACTCGATCAGCCCTGCCCGGCGCCAGTCGTCGAGGCACCGGCGCAAGTCATGCTCGACGCCGGCCGCCGTCTGATAGCGTTCCTCGGCGGTCTTGGCCAGCAACTTCATGACCACTCGCGACAGCATCGGCGGCACCGTCGCCACCCGTTCACACGCCGGCATCGGCAGCCGTGCGATGTGGCAATGCACCCACTCCATCGGTTCATTGGCGCTGAACGGCAGCGAGCCGGTGAGCATCTGGTAAAGGGTCACGCCAAAGGCATACAGGTCGCTGCGCGAATCGATCGAACGGTTCATCCGCCCGGTCTGCTCCGGGGCCATGTAGGCCAGCGTGCCGGCGATGGTCTCCGGCGGCGTGGGTGCCTGCCGTTCTCGGGGCAAGCGCGAAGCCAGGCCGAAGCCGGTCAAGCGCGCCGCGCCATCTCGGCAATGGACGAAGATGTGCTGCGGTTTCAGGTCTTTGTGCACCAGACCACGCTGATGCAGATGGCCCAGCGCTTCGGCAATGTTCGTGGCCATTTCCAGACAGGTTTCGATATCCAGTGGTGCGACCAGCAGTCGCGACATCGGCTCGCCGCCCGGATCGTCGAACAGCAGACGGACCCGCCTGCCCGCGCGCTCGAGAGCTGTCGGCTGCAAGGCCCAGGCAGGATCGAGGTCTTCCATGAGGCTATATTCGTGCGCCAGTCGGTCGAGGGTCGCCGGTAATGGCTGACCCAGCGCCGGACGCATCGCCAATACGCTCCCCTTTCCCGACCCGCGCTCACGGGAAAGTACCCGCTCGCCGTCGTCCCACAAAATCTGTTTTTTGCTGGTCATCTGCGTCGACACTGCTCATGGTTTTTTTCTGCCGCAGTGGCAAGACCTGCGGTTACTCAACGATGCCTGTGACGCTCAGGGGCTGCGCTGCACAGGCTCGATGCCCAGCGCTTCAGCGGTACGCACCAGATCGGCCACCGAACGCGCAGCCAGTTTGCGCATGACCTGGCCGCGATGGACCTTGACCGTGACCTCGCTGAGGTTGAGTTGCCCGGCAATCTGCTTGTTCATCAGCCCGGCAATGACGAAGCCGAGCACTTCGCGCTCACGGGTGGTCAGGGTTTCGTAAGCGCGACGCAGGACGGCGCCGGAGTGTTCGGCGGCCAGCCGCGCGCGGTCGCGGGCCAACGCACTGGCCACCGCATCGAGCATGTCCTGATCGCGAAACGGCTTGGCCAGAAAATCCACCGCACCGGCCTTCATCGCCTTGACGCTCATGGCGATGTCACCGTGGCCGGTCATGAACACCACGGGGATGCGCAAACCGTTTTTTTCCATCTGCTCCTGAAAGGTCAGGCCGCTTTCGCCGCGCAGGCGCACGTCGAGCACCAGACAACCGGGTACCTCACGTTGCGCTTGCGCGAGGAAATCCGCGGCACTGTCGAAGGTCTGCACTCGCAGGCCGATCGAACGCAGCAAGCTGTCGAGGGCCTGGCGCATCGAGGCATCGTCATCGACCACATACACCACCGGTTCGCTGGGCACACCGGAACTTTGCGCAGGACTGGAATGCGACCACAGGGTCATGGTGTCTCCTCGGCGAGATCGCAGCACGCATTGGGCTGGTCAATAAATCTAGTTCAGGATGGCGACCGCAGCCAGACACCGGCCGGACGGTCAGCGATCAGGCTAACAGTCGTCGCCATTGCCGGCCGGCCAGAAACCCCTGAAAATCGGCCAGGCTGAGGCAGTCCTGCCGTCGGCGCAGCAAACAGGCAGGCCTGCGATGTCCACACGACCTTCTTTTACATCGGCGCCGCGCGACGTGGTGTTCATTGCCTATCCGCGCCTGAGCCTGCTCGATCTCAGCGGTGCGCAGACCGTATTCTGGGCGGCGAGCAAGGCTTTGGCCGAGCGCGGGCAGCCCGGTTATCAACTGCACACCTCTAGCCTCACCGGCGGCTTGACCCAAACTGTCGAAGGCCTGCCCATCGATACCCGGGCGTTGAGCACACTGAACACCGCCGCACTGGACACGCTGGTCGTGCCTGGCGCGCCGGACATCTGCCAGAGCCTCGACGAGCACCGCGAACTGAGCGACTGGCTACGGGATCATGCCCACCTCGCCCGCCGCGTGGTTTCGGTGTGC
Source organism: Pseudomonas sp. NDM (assembly GCF_003105095.1). Lineage (NCBI taxonomy): Bacteria > Pseudomonadati > Pseudomonadota > Gammaproteobacteria > Pseudomonadales > Pseudomonadaceae > Pseudomonas > Pseudomonas sp. NDM. The sequence continues at coordinate 35,693 of NZ_QETJ01000007.1, forward strand.
AGCGGTGCGTTTCTGCTGGCCCAAGCCGGTTTGCTCGATGGCCGTCGCGCCGCCACCCACTGGGCGATGTGCGATGCCTTGCGTGATCGATTCCCAGCGATCGAGGTGGATGCCGATGCGATTTTCATTCAGCAAGGCCAGGTCTGGACCTCCGCCGGAGTCACCGCCGGGATCGATCTCGCCCTGGCGCTGGTCGAGGCCGATTGTGGCCGCGAAGTGACCTTGCAAGTAGCGCGCGAGTTAGTGGTTTACATCAAACGCCCCGGCGGTCAGGCGCAATACAGCACGCTGCTGCAATCGCAGGCGCAGGACGGTTCGCTGTTCGATGATCTGCATCTGTGGCTGATGGACCGCCTCGGCGATCCCAACCTGACCGTGCAACGTCTGGCCGAGCAAGCCGCGATGAGCCTGCGCAACTTCACGCGGGTCTACAAAGCACGCACCGGGCGCACACCGTCGAAAGCGCTTGAACTGTTCCGCCTCGAAGCCGCCAAACGCCTGCTGGAAAACTCCCCGCACAAAATCGATCGAATCGCCCGCCTCTGCGGCTTCAGCGACGAAGAACGTCTGCGCGCCTGCTTCCAGCGCCATCTGTCGATTTCCCCCCGCGACTACCGCAGCCGATTCAGCCGCGAAGGCTGAACCGCTATACCTAGGTATAGTTTTGCCCGCTGGCCATTGGCGTATGGTGCAAGAACGACAGGAGTCACCCAGCTCGGCCGCCCGGCCCGGGAGCGTTATGCACAAGACGTATGTCATCGCGGTGGTGGACGACGACGAGGCCATGCGCACGTCGCTGAGCAGTTTGCTGCGAGCGTCGGGTTATCGAGTGCTCGGCTATGCGGCGCCGGCGGATTACCTTGAATCGGATGGGCCGGAGCAGACTGATTGTTTGATTTCCGATATTCAGATGCCGGGCATGACGGGTTTGCAGATGCATGCTGCGCTGCAGGCTCGAGGCTGGGGGATGCCGGTGATTTTTGTGTCGGCGCATCAGAGCGATTTGCTTTGCGCCAAGGCTCGAGAAGCCAATGTCGTTGTCTGCCTGCGTAAACCCTTTGCGGCGGACGAGTTACTTGCCTGGGTTGAGGTTGCACTGCGTAAATCTGAAAACACTTGATAAGGCCGTCAGCGCATTGAATTGCCTGTCGCCTGGATTTATCGACCCATAATCGACTTGGTCGATCATGTCGATGTATGACAGAAGACAACACGGTCGGCTCCCTCTCGTTGGGGAGAGGGGAAGCTCAGAGATGACCGAAGTAGTTGAGCTAACCCGTTTCCCTCCAGCGCTGACTTGATCACACGGAAATGAGAGGCACCTCAAAATCTAGAATCAAAGCGCCACTAATTGCCACTGCAAACTCCGCCTGTCACCCTTCTCCCCGTTCAAAAGGACCAGAACAAGGAACCAAGGATTGAGCGGCTACGTCCCCAACCCACCCAAGGGTTACCGCAACACCGGCGTCGAACCCGTTGACCTGAACGCCCAGCACTGGGCGCAATACAAAGAACTCCCGCCAGCGCCAGACGCGAAACCCGACCTCAAGGGCTGCGTCTTCGCCAAAAGCTGCAACCTGCCCGACGGCGAAATCAACCACAGCAACCCGACCGGGTTCGTCCCAGTTGAAAAACTCGCCGATTACGGGCTATGGGCCGTTTTGGCCACTGGCGCAGCGATTACCGCCGAAGGCATGTCCCTCCAGTTTGTCGGCGGCTCCGCAACTGGCAGTGCCGTTGCCCAACGGCTGGGCGGCTCACTCGCGCTAGGCCTACTCGACGGTGCAGGCGCCGTGGCAGCAGGCGCTGCCGTGGGCACCGTCGCGCTATTGATGCCCAACACCAGTATCGCCCCGGACAGTGCCTTCTATAAGGACGAGCAATACGCCACGCTTGAAACCGGCCGAACGCGTGTTCGTGTCAACGTAAAAACGTTGCCGGACGGCTCCGTGAACGCCTACGGCTTTTACACCGGCGGCAAGAAGGACTGGGAAAATGTACCGGTCATCAAAGCGCAGAAAGACGGCGAAAAATTCATCGCCGACATCGGCAACGGCATCGGTCTGACCTGAACACCGGGTGCGAGTCCCGACGGAGTGCTGGGGATCCCAGCGCTGGAAGGTGCCCCTCAGCTACCTCCCGTCTGGGTCTACCCGCCGACACCACAATCGGACACGCTGCTGGCCAACCCCGCGCACCCACCTGAGTTTCAGGATGCGATCATCTGGTTCCCGGAGGATGCGGGGCTTGAGCCCATCTACATCGTGCTCAGCACGCAGCTAGAGAAGAATAAGCTAAAGGGCAAGGCGTTCGAAGAAGCGTCCTTTGACGAGTTCAGCAAGATCAAACCTGAAGCCGCCCGTGAGGTCACCGTCAAAACCGACAGCGGTGTACGCACGCGCATTGATATGATGGGCCGCGATGCGGACGGCAACATCTCCTGCGTCGAATGCAAATCTTCGGAAACAGCGCCACTGACGCGCAATCAGAAATTGGGCTTTCCAGAAATAGAAAAGACCGGCGCAACCGTCGTCGGCAAAGGTAAACCCGGCTTCACCGGAGGCACCCGAATCCCACCCACCAGAGTCGACATCATTCGACCTGACCCGACCCTCTGAGGGAGCAGACATGTCCATCACCGAAACAAAAGTCGTCGACATCATCGCAGTGCCCGAGTGGGAACCCGACAATGTCGTACTCGTCATCACTGATCACTTGGAATGGGGCGACAAAGCTCAACAGGGTGAACACCTGTTGCTGCTACAAGAAAAGATCAACACCTACATCGCCTTCATCGAGAGCGGCGAACTGCTGGAAAGCTATCCGCCAGCCAAGGGCAAGAATCCGAAAATTCGCATCAATGGTTTATATGAGCTGCCTGAGCAAGGTGCAACCTTTATCGACCGCGTGACCGAGGTACTTAAAGGCGTAGGCATCGGAATGGAATTTGTGCTTAAGGACGATTTTGCCGTTCGACACTAGGCGTGTGAGCTAGTAGAGCTAAAGCAAAGCAAAGGGCGGCAAGCCACAGAGCTGTAGCTCGGTTCCCTCAGAGGGATTGAACAAATCGGCTGGAGGCCAAGGATCCGCAGTGTCCTTAACAGACCCGAACATTATCGATATGTGGGGAATCCCCAAATCGGACAGTGGCACCATCATCCTGGGCATCGCTGACCACCTAGAATGGGGCAATAAGACCCTACAAGCCGAGCACCTGCTCGCGCTACAACGGAAGATAAACGGCTACATCGCTTTCATCGAAAGCGGTGAGATCGATAACAAGATTCCCGCTGCACTCGGCAAGTCACTTGTCATCCGTGTTTACGGCAAACACGAGGCTTCGGAGCAGGGGAAATTGTTCTTCGAGCGCGTGGCTGAGCTCCTGAGAAAAGTGGGAATCGGTTTTGAGTTCGTTTTCAAAGCAGACTAAGCGCTATGTCATTTGTGATCCCAGTGCTGGCAGGTAATTTTTTCACCTGCCAGCCGAGGCGTTTTTCTGCTGCTCTACGGCCAACAGTGGAAGAGCCGAAAAGCTCGTCTACGACGCGACTTGCTTCAAAGTCTCCGGCTCATGGCGCAACGGCCTTGAGATCGGCCTAAACAGATTCGGGCCTCCTCCATCCAGAAAGGTGATATGAGTCAGGCGCGTCAAGCGCATAAACACGACTTGGCAATCACGTTTAAATTACACCGACTGTTACTCCAAAAAGCCTACAACGCCTTGCGCCGCTGCCTACGGGTACTTCAGAATCCGCCGGCTTGTGCGTCTAGGCTGCGGGTCCTATCGTTTGTCGGTCACTGAAATAGGTGATCGGGTTTGGTAGCCCGCAGTGTTAGATATACAGGTCTGCCGTCGAGATTTCTGTCTCGGATTTGCGGTGGCCATGTATAGGGCGTCCTAGGGCGCGCCGGATCCTAACACCCGGTCTACCAACCTGTGCATGGCCGCCACCCTTCGTTTGGTAGCGAAAGGGTGAAGCCTCCCTTAAATGTGTTAGGAGCTTCATCAATGTTCAAAGTAACGCCAAACCCGCCAGAAGCCGATTCAATCCCGTACGACCCCGCTCTGGAACCCCAGCGAATAAAAGATGCGGCCGCTCGTGCCATCAACTTTTACCTCGACCCTCAGACGCTCAAAACCACCATTCCCAAGCGCCAGCCGGGCAAGATCTTTCTCATCGATCCCACGGTGGACGAGGAAACGCTGCTCGTCGAAGCCTGTGAATCGCTGGCCGCCGCCAACGACATGGCCCGCGAAATCAGTGGGGTGATCGACCACCCACAGCGTCGATCGCTGCTGATGTTGCAGCAGGTGATCATGTTGAGTGAGCTGATCGTCAATCGCGTGCTCGACAGCCGACGCGTGTCGAACTAGCCGGCAACCCAGGCAGAAGGGGGCACGCTCCCTCTGCCAGCGGACGCGCCACAGCCGTGGCGCGGCATTCTCATACTCAGACGCTCAAGCGGCGCTCATCGGAGTTTCAGCTGATGTCACAGACACCGTCCCATCCGCCGGTCACCGACCCGGTTTCGCCTTACGAATCCTTTAATTCAAAAAAACTGCACGACGCCGCAGAGCGCGCGCTCGATCATTACCTCGCGCCGGCCAAGGTTAATGCCGCGCCCTACAGTCCAAACACCCTGTTTATGGTCAACCCGGAATCCGACACCGAATCCCTGCTGGTCAATGCCTGCGAATCCCTGGCCTCGGCCACGGTGATGCTCGGGGATTTCTCCGGAATGCTGGAGGGCTCACGGCGCAATACCCTGTTGGGCATCGCGCAGGTGGTCATGCTGGGGGAATTGGCCGTGAATAAAGCGTTGGATAACGTAGTGCCTACCGACTGAACAACCCATCGGCCGTGCAGGCGTGCTGGCACCCTGCGCGGCGATGTTCGTTTCGAACAACACCTGGCCCGATATTCCTCACCACCCATACCTTCGTATACCCCCCTTCCACCCATGCATACCCCCCGCACACCGATGGACAACTGCGCCCGCAGCCTGCGCGCCCTAGCATGACTCTGGACAGCGAACGATTGAGCGCCAGGCAGTACGGCAAGCAGTTGCGGCGGCCAGTGATCGTCACGCGCGAGTCCGGATCGGGCTCGGGTTTCATCCATCCATCAGCGTCAGGGAGCACATTATGAAACAGCAATTATTGGTGATCGGTGCGGGGTTCGGCGGGCTGTGGAGTGCGTTGAGCGCCGCGCGTTTGCTGGACATGCATGACCGTCAGGACGTGGAGATCACACTGCTCGCCCCGCAAGCTGAACTGCGCATTCGTCCGCGCTTTTATGAGCCGGACGTGCACAGCATGTACGCGCCGCTGGACGCGTTGTTCGATGCGGTGGGCGTGCGTTTCGTCAAAGGCACTGCTGAAAGCATCGATGCTGCGGCGCGCCGCGTCGGTTATCGCGACGAGGCCGGGCGTCCGGGTGAACTGGCTTACGATCGGCTGATTCTCGCCAGCGGCAGCCAGCTTGCCCGGCCTCCGGTCCCCGGCCTCAAGGAGCATGCGTTCGACGTCGATCAGATCGAATCCTCGGCGCGCCTGGAACGCCATCTCATGGCTTTGGCCAACCAACCGGCCAGCGTTGCCCGCAACACCGTGGTGGTCGCCGGTGGCGGTTTCACCGGGATTGAAACTGCGACGGAAATGCCGGCGCGCCTGCGCGCGATTCTCGGTGAGGATCAAGACCTGCGCGTGATCATCGTCGATCGCAGCAAGGATATTGCCGCAACCATGGGCGATGGCATCCGCCCATCGATCATCGAAGCATCCAACGAACTGGGCATCGAATGGATCGTCGATGCCAGCGTTGCCGCTGTGGATGCCAACGGCGTCACGCTCGCCGATGGCCGCCACATCGAAAGCCACACCGTCATCTGGACCGTGGGTTTCCGCGCCAGCCCGCTCACTGAACAGCTCGACGCCGAACGCGATGGCCAGGGTCGCCTGCATGTCGACGGAAGTCTCAAGGTGCAAGGCATCGATCATGTATTTGCCGCCGGTGATGTCGCGCATGCTGCCACCGACGATCTCGGTAACTATGCGGCGATGTCCTGCCAGCACGCGATCAGCCTCGGTCGCTACGCCGGCAACAACGCCGCCGCCGATCTGCTCGGCGTCGCTCCGACAATGTATCGCCAGCCGAAGTATGTGACTTGCCTGGATCTCGGTGCCTGGGGCGCGGTGTACACCGAGGGTTGGGATCGTCAGCTGAAGCTGGTCAAGGCCGAAGCCAAAGAGCTGAAGACGCAGATCAACACCGTGTGGATCTACCCGCCGGCCGCCGATCGTCGCACCGCCCTCGCGGCCGCCGACCCGTTGATCCCGGTAGCCTGATTTCGCCCTCCGCTTTTGCCCTGAGAACAAGGAGAACACCATGACCCTGCATCTGGATTCCTTCACCGCCAATCGCGCCGTGACCCTGCAAACCCCCAGCGAAGAACTGGTGCCGTCGCGCTATGCTCTGCGCCTGGGCGACATCGATGTGATGGTGATCAGCGATGGCGTGCTGCCGTTGCCGACCCAGACCATGTCGACCAACGCCGATCCCGCCGACCGTGCCGCCTGGTTCAAGGACATGTACCTGGGGCCCGATGCCTTCGACTGGGCGCTCAACGTGCTGGTGGTGCGCAGCGGCGAGCAAGTCATCCTCGTCGACGCCGGACTCGGTGGCCAATTCCCCGGTTTCCCGCGGGCCGGGCAGTTCCCCAAGCGCCTGGCCGCTGCCGGTGTCGACCTCGCCGACATCACCGACATCGTCATCACCCACATGCACATGGACCACATCGGCGGCCTGCTGGTCGACTCGGTGAAAAGCCGTCTGCGCGACGACGTGCGCATCCACGTCACCGCCGCCGAAGTGAATTTCTGGACCACGCCGGATTTCACTTACACCGACATGCCCGCGCCAGTGCCGGACGTCCTGCGCAGCACCGCCAACGCGTTCATTGATCACTATGAAAGCAAGCTGCAGATTTTCGAAGACGAATGTCAGGTGGCACCCGGCGTGGTCGCCAGACTCACCGGCGGGCATACGCCAGGACACTGCGTGGTCTACGTCGACTCTGGCGGCGAGCGCCTGACCTTTGCCGGCGATGCGCTGTTCCCGGTCGCGTTCGATCATCCTGATTGGCACAACGGTTTCGAACACGACCCGGCCAAATCGGTGGAGGTGCGCGTACGCCTGCTCAAGGAAGCCGCCGCCAGCGGCGAGCTGTTCGTCGCCACCCATCTGGCCTTCCCTTCGGTGGGTCGGGTCGCCGTCAACGGCGAGGCTTTCCGCTGGATTCCGGCGATCTGGGACTACTGATTGCGCGCTTGAAAAGCCTTCGCCCGGCAATTGCCGGGCGAAGCTGTTGGGGTGATCTGGGTCGTCCGCGTCGGCGCTAATACGCTGATGTTCCGCAGGTTCGCCTGTACCTGATGAACCTCGAAGAACCGCGTTCCAGAGCGCTGCGTGTCGCTGATCATCTGGCCAGAAAATCCTTTGAATTTTTTTTGTCGGACAAAATCATTTACGTATGAGCGTAAGGAGGAACTCATGCGTAACACCGATATTTTCGTCATCGAATACAAACTGCACGACCAGCCAAAATCATTCGTCATCCGCGCCAAGAGTATGCGCAACGCCGACGCTTGGCATTGGGCGAGCTGTGACGCCGGTATTGCGCCGATTCCAAAACCGGGCAAACCACCGTTGAAGGTCGTCTCCAAACCCCAGGCCGAGCGCTATGGGATTACTGAGGTGAAGTGGCGCGAGACGGCAGCGCTGGACTGGACGGAGGCTTAGACAAACCGAATTGTTCAACTGATTTTGTCGAATTGGCCGGAAAGCAAAAAGGTTCTGACCGCGTGAAACTGCTCGCTCCAACGGCCTGCTTTCGCTGTGACGCAGAGCCTCACGGGAGCGTGGGAACGATCAAGTCAACCCAGGTTTACGACCAGAACCCTTTATGCGGCTCAGCCGCCTCCGCCTCCAGCATCGGCCCGAAAACACTGACCGTGCGTTGCCCTCTGGCAAAGACTTCACGACACGGCAGCGAGAACGTCGGGTTCTCCGGATGATCGCCGGTCAATCCGAGCAAAGCATGCTCCGACAACGCATACACCACCCGCCCTACCCCGGTCCAATACACCGCGCCGGCACACATGCAGCAAGGCTCGGCGCTGGTGTACAGCGTGCAGGCCTCCAGCTCCGTGGGTGACAACAGCTTCGCCGCCGCAGCCACCGCGACCAGTTCGGCGTGCTGGGTGGGATCACCTTCCGGCGGCATCGAATTGTTGCCCGCCTCGGCGATGACCTTGCCGTCTCGGTCCGCCACCAGCGCTGCAAACGGATGCCGGCCACGCTGCTTCGACGCTTGCGACAGAGCGATGGTCTGGCGCAGCAATGCAAGGTCCAGATCGCTGACGCCGGCCGGAACAGGCTGAGTGAATTGATTCATGGGTAACTCCTGGGCAGTGTGAAAAGACAAAGGTCAGTCGGCCAGTTCGGCCGCCGATGCGCCGACGGCGTCGGTCGATGTTTTTTGTTTGTTGAGCAGTACATTGAGCAGGATGGCGGTGATCGCGCCGAGGAAAATCCCGCTGTCGAGCACCAGTTTCAGCGTTGGGCCGACGTGTTCGAACAGAGCCGGAAAGGACATCGGCAGGACGCCGACGCTGACCGACACCGCAACAATAATGGCGTTGCGTGTGCCTTCGAATTGCACCCGTGACAGCACCTGAATGCCCGCCACCGTGGTCATGCCGAACATGACGACCGCGCAGCCCCCCAGCACCGGCGTCGGCGCTGCTGCAATCAGCGCGCCGAGCTTGGGAAACAAGCCCATCAACACCATGATCGCGCCAGCAGCGGCGACGACGAAGCGGCTCTTGATGCTGGAAAGCGCAATCAGGCCGGTGTTTTGCGTGAAGGCGTTGTACGGAAAACTGTTGAACAGGCCGCCGAGCATAGTCGACAGCCCGTCGGCGCGGAAAGCATTGCCGAGGGTCTGCTGGGTAGTCGGTTTGCCAACCAGTTTGCCAATGGCCAGGCAGTTGCCGGTGGTCTCGGCCATGATCACCAGCATCGCCAGGGTCATGATCAGAATTGGCATCAGAGAGAATTCCGGCGCACCGAACGCCATCGGTGCGCTGAACTCGAACCACGCTGCTTCGCTGACCCGACTGAAGTGCGTCATGCCGCAGGCGGCAGCGATCAGGCTGCCGACCAACAAGCCGATGAGCACACTGAGATTGCCGATGAAACCGCTGAATCTGGCGTAGATCACCAGCGTCACACTGACCGTGGCCAGGCCCAGCACCAGGTTGGCCGGACGGCCGAAGTCGGGCGAATCGGGATTGCCACCACCGAGCCAGATCGCCGCCGCCGGCATCAGTGAAATGCCGATGATGGTGATCAGGCTGCCAATCACCACGGGCGGAAAGAATCGCAGCAAGCGGCTGAATACCGGCGCCAGCGCAATGGTGAGAAAACCGGCAGCAATCACCGCACCAAAGATCTGGCTGAGACCGAACTCCTTGCCGATCATGATCATGGGCGCCAAGGCAATGAACGAGCAGCCCTGAATCAATGGCAAACGCGCGCCAAATTTCCAGAAGCCAAGGGTCTGAATCAGCGTCGCCACACCCGATGTCAACAGGTTGGCATTGATCAGTAAAACCACCTGGGCCGATGTCAGCCCCATCGCACTGCCGAGAATCAGCGGCACCGCCACCGCTCCGGCGTACATCACCAGAACATGCTGCAGGCCGAAGGTGAACAGCTGCCGCAGCTGCAGCACTTCGTCCACCGGGTGAACGCGTTGTGTAGTCATGGCACAAGCTCCTGAGGGGGCAGCGTGGGTGGTAACCGTTGGCGCTCAGGGGCAGATGGACAGAAAGGATCAGCCCCGGCGTTTGAAGACGCGAGGTCATCCTTGAATGTTTTTAACGATGAAACAAATTGGCAACCATCGCTTTTTTCGATGGCTAACGCGGGGCACAATCGCCCTTACCTTCAACCCGGGAGTACACCGCGTGCGCTTCTCACTCGATCAATTACTGATGTTCGTCCAAGTGGTGAAAAGCGGCTCGTTCTCCGCCGCCGGGCGCAAGCTGGGCAAGACGCAGTCGACCATCAGCGCGGCGATTGCCAACCTGGAAACCGATCTCGGCGTCGAGCTGTTCGACCGCAGCAATCGCAGCCCCGCCCTCACCGCCAACGGCCATAAATTGCTGGTGCAGGCAGAGGCGGTACTGGAGCGCTGCATGACCTTCGAGGCCCACGCCGATTGCCTCTCGGACAACGTCGAACCGAGCCTGACCCTGGCGATTGAAACGCCGTACGGCCCGATCATGCCGGTGCTGCAAGCGTTTGAGCAGGCCTTTCCGTTTGTCGATCTGATCATTCGTCACCCGGTGCACGGCGATGTCAGCGAACTGGTCAGCAGTGGCGAAGCGGTGCTGGGCGTGGCGTTTTCGCAGCCTGGGTATCCCAAGGAACTGGCGTTCCAGCAACTGGGCAAGCTGATCATGCTGCACGTCTGCCACCCCGAGCATCCGCTGGCACAGCTGGACAATGTCACGTTCGACGATTTGCACGTGCACCGGCGCCTGGCGTTCAGTGCGCACGCCAGCAAACTGCCAAGCAGCGAGTACCTGCGGGCGACGCAGCTGTGGCAAGCGGAAAGTTATCTGGCCCTGCTGGAAATGGTCCGCGCCGGGCTCGGCTGGGCGACCCTGCCGCGCCAACTGATACAGCGCGAATTGGGCAACGGCGAACTGGTCGAACTGCAGCTGTCGGCATATCCCCACACCGACTGGCAGATCGGCGTCGATCTGGTGTGGGCACGCCAACGGCCGCTGGGCACGGCCGAGCGCTGGCTGAAAGAAAAGCTGCAGGCCAACAAAGTGTATGAGCGTGATCGCAATGGGCAGATCACCACGCTGTGATGATCTGGCGAACAGCTGTCTTTCGATCAGCAAGTGCGGGCGAATGACTTCAACCGCCATGCCGGTTGATCAGCGCCCCACGCTGGCTCGGGTATGTTCAAGCAGGCTATGCGGGATCGGTCGTCAGCTTTCCCGCGTGACCACCCGGCGATGGCAATCGGCGGGGGTCAGTACCTTGCCCGCTCGGGAGCGCACGACGATGGTCTCGACAGGTGCCGACTCTTCGTTATCCAGCAACACCGAATAACTCTCGCCCTTGCGGAACAGGTAGCGCTCGCCCCACTGGCGCATGCTGATAACGATAGGAAACACGGCGCGTCCCATCTCGGTCAGGACGTATTCCTTGTAAGCGCTGCCGTCGGACGCGGGCTGTATTTCGAATACGCCCAGTTCGACCAGCATCTTGAGTTTGACCGTCAGGATGTTCTTGGCCAGGCCAAGGCGCTTCTGAAACTCACTGAAGCGACGAACATCATCAAACGCGTCACGAATGATCATCAGAACCCAGCGATCGCCGATTGCCTCGAGTGTACGGGCCACGGGGCATTCGCTCTGTGCCAGTAGTTGCTGTCTGGCCATGTCTCTCCAGGGCTGCAAGTCTGATGAATAGAATGATCTAACGTCAGACGAAAATGTTTTTGAAATGTGGTTGTATTTAACAACCTGATTTGCTAAAAATCAACGCATCGGTTTCTATTCGAAACCACAATCCAAGGATGGAATGATGCCGTACAAGCCTCATGCCCCGGTAAAAATGGACGTCGAGGGCGACAAAGCGGCCGGTGGCTACACCCGGACGTCTCCAGGTACAGCGCCTTCGACTTTAAGCCGCTACCAGACTTTTCTCTTTGCAATTACCTGCGCCATGGCGGTAGCAAACGTCTACTTCGCCCAGCCTTTGCTGGAGTCCATGGCGGCCAGCCTTTCTGTATCACCCGGCACGATCGGCATTGTCGTCACCGCCACTCAGGCCGGTTATGCGGTCGGTTTGCTGTTCATCGTGCCCCTCGGCGACCTGCTGAATCGCAAGAAACTTATCCTTACACAAATGTTGCTTTCAGCCGTGGCGCTGTGCGCCGTTGGCCTTGCTCAGGATTGGGGCATGCTGCTCGGCGCGATGGTCCTGGTCGGATTGATGGCCGTCGTCGTGCAAGTGGTGGTCGCCTACGCTGCTACTTTGGCCAGCCCTGAACAACGCGGCGAAGCCGTCGGCACCGTCACCAGTGGTGTCGTGCTGGGTATCCTGCTGGCTCGCTTCGTTTCAGGAGCCGTTGCCGATCTGGCGGGCTGGCGCGGCGTTTACTTCGTCTCGGCAGCATTGATGGTGGCGATGGCCCTGGTGCTGTTTCGAACCATGCCCGCCTCGGCCAAGCCGCCCGCACAAGGCAGTTACTGGAAACTGCTGGGGTCGGTGTTCGAGCTGTATCTGACTGAGCGCACACTGCGTGTCAGAGGCACTTTCGCGCTGCTGATCTTCGCCGCTTTCAGCGTGTTGTGGACGTCGATGGTCTTGCCGCTGAGCGCTCCGCCCCTGTCGCTTTCGCACACGCAGATCGGGCTGTTCGGCCTGGCCGGGGTAGCGGGAGCACTGGCGGCGGCCCGGGCAGGACGCCTGGCGGATCAAGGACTGGGTAATCGCACCACGGGCGTGGCGCTGGCGCTGTTGACGCTGTCCTGGTTACCCACCGCGTTCGTCGAAAGCTCGCTGCTGGCGATGGTCGTGGGGGTCGTCCTGCTGGATTTCGCCGTGCAAGCGGTGCATGTGACCAACCAGAGTCTGATCTTTGCCGCACGACCCGACGCCCAGAGCCGCCTCGTCGGTGCCTACATGTGTTTCTACTCGGTGGGCAGCGGCCTGGGTGCGATCGCGGCTACTTATACCTACGCGCACTTCGGCTGGGTTGCCGTGTGCCTATTGGGCGCAGGCATCAGCGTCGTCGCCCTGCTCTATTGGTTATATCTTCAACTGACCAGCAGATAACTTACCGCCAGACAAACTAACTGCTCGAGTGCGTAGTGATACGCAGCGTGCAACTGTGTGCCTGCCACACAAACTTTAATAGGGAATCGAGGTAAGTATGGCGTTGCACACACTCACCATTACTTCGCAAAAGTCTGACTCTGCGCATGAGTTCCAACTACCGAGCAACTCTGCGATTACCGATATCGAATGGGAAGCCGGCGGCAAGAATCTGATCCCGCTGGGCTGCCGTGTAGGTGCCTGCGGCGCTTGCCTGATCAAGGTTGAATCAGGTCTCGAGGCCTTGAATCCTCGGGATGACGATGAACAAGCGTTTATTGAAGTACTGGGTTACACCGGCGAAGAATATCGCCTGGCCTGCCAGTGTTTGATAAGAGGTGAATTGGCCATTGAAGTTATTGGCTGATAGTTGCAATTGAATCCACTAATAAACAACGCGTTAAAACAAACCCAAAAAAGAGGCTTGATATGCTGAACCGTGTAAAGAATGTTGGCTATGGTGACCGCACTCCTTTTCTCAACGCTGCCGCTTCGCTGAATCTGCGTGGAGAAATCGATCGGATAATCGACGCTCAAGTAGAGCAGTGGTACGAAACCGTACCTCAGGCCGCGCACCTGGAAGGCAAAGACGTCAACAGTGCCTATTACAAGCGTCACCTGATCGAAACCGCATGGCGCATCCGCCTGCTGCGCGTAGCGGAAGCCAAAGCACTGGTCGAAGTGGCTAAGGTCAGCCCGGAAGCGGCACAGATCTGGGCGCATTACGAGCAGGAAGAAATGCTCCACGACGATCTGTTCATTCAGGACCTGGAGCGTGTCGGCGTCAGCCGCGAAGAGTTCCTCGCCACCGAACCGTACCTGTCCACCAAACTGCTGACCGGCTTCTTCTCCTACCTGCTCGACCACGAAGGCCCGCTGGGCGTCATCGCCTACTCCTATCTGGTCGAGTACGTGAACGTGAAGCTTGAGCCGCGCAAACTCGAAGCGCTGAAGACTTCGGTTGGCGAGACCAAAATTGTCGGGCAGATCTCCCACTCTCACACTGACATCAACGATGACCATCCGGGTGAAGTCTGGGCGGCCCTGCGTTTCCTGATCAAGGGTGAGCAGGACATCAGCGCGCTGAAACGCTACCTGGCCGAGCATCAGAAAATTCTCGCCATGTATTTCAGCGAGCTGTACATCGACACCCTGGCCAAGCCGCAAGACAAGGCTGCTTAAGCCATGGAGCAGGCAATGAAGTCAAACCGACCCGGTGTTCTGATCCTGAGCCACTGCGGCTTTTCTTTCCTGGAAGACCTGAAGGAGGAGCTGCAGCGACGCCAGCTTCGCTGTTTCGTGCTGTCTTCATTGCCGCTTCCAGAACATGTGCCGGCCCGCCTGGAGCAGATCCAGACCTGGGCGGACCGGTTGTACATTTCCGACTCGCACCAGTTGAAGCAGGAGGATGTGAGCAATGCGCTGCAGACCCTGCGCAAGTCCGGTGAGCAGGTCACCTGCTGCATCAGCGTCTGGGAAGGTTACCGGCACTTGATGGCGGCAGCCAACGCATCACTCGGCACCTATGACATTGATGCCCGGCAGGCGCTGGCACTGCGCAACAAGCTCAATGTGCGCAACCAGCTTGCCGAGGCGGGCCTGTCCAGCGCCCAGGCCCATGCGCTGACCGCCCCTGTCCTCGAAACACTGAAGGCCAGCAGCCAACGCTACTTCATCAAACCGATCCACGGCATCGCTTCCTATGCTGCATTTCCGATGCGCCAGGACACGGACTGGCAGGCGCTGGAGGCATTGCGTCTGGCCTCGACCGAAGACACCGTCTATGCCTCGGCATTCCACGACGGCCTGCAGTTCATGGCTGAAGATTACATCCCGGGCCAGGAATTCAGTTTCGAAACGTTGTTGGTGGATGGCGAAATGCATGTCGTGGCCATTCACGAGAAATATGAAGTCACCGAGACCGCCGACACGGTGCTGGAAGACAGCTGCACCACCCCGCCAGCCAGCCTTGATCAGGCACAGATCGCGGCGGGCCTGCAATGGCTGGAGAAAGTGCTGGGGCGCATGGCGCTCAAATGGGGCTGCTACCACGTCGAATCGCGGTTCACTGGCCAGTACTGGGACCTGATCGAGATCAACCCGCGGGTCGGTGGCAGCCTGATTTCCCACAGCGTCGAGGCCGTCACTGGCGGGCACAGCATGCTGTCGCTGTGGATCGATCTGCTGTTGGCCAGTCAGGACGATACCTCGACCCGTGCGTCACTGGTGCAGCGACTGGTTGATTACGGCTGGCGCTCGGACGGCACGAGCACGCAGTCGGCGGCGACTTTTTTTCGCGTGTATTTCGCCAGACCGGGAACGCTGAGTTCCGTCACCTTGAACGCGTTACCGCTCGCACCGGTGGTTCAGCACATTCTGCTCAAGGCCGGCGATGTAGTGCCCGCGCATGCGCGTGAGGTGTTCCTCGGCCAGTTGCTGTGGACCTTCGAGCGCGCCGATCAGGCGGCGCAATTGCACCAACTGGCCCAACTCAGCGCCACGGCGCTGGACATTCAGTATCAGCCGGAAAGCCCTTGAGCGGCCGCCGAACCACTGCCTGAAACAGCCTTGCCTCTCTGAACAACTGCAAGTATTCGAGGATGTCCGACATGCCGCAGCGTGCGCCTGTATTGTTGATAGTGGATTACAACCTGAGCCGGATCGGTGACGTTCTGCACATGCGCAATTACGCTCGCGCGCGTTGGGGTGCCGAGACGTGGCTGGTACGCAGCGATCCTCAGGATCATGACTTGGCGATCAGCGACCGGGTGATCGATGCCGATCCTCTGGCAGATGATTTCATACGCCAGGCGTTGGCACAGCTGGGTGACGACGCCGCCAGAATCAGTGCCGGGATGGTTTTTTCCGATAACGCGGTAGCCAGCGGCGCCGCGTTGCTCGAACGTCTGGGGCTGCCCGTGGATGATGCCGAACTGGCACTGGGCGCTTTTGACAAACTGGCATACCGCATCGCCGAGTACGAACAGCGCGCCCTTCTCAATCAGTCGGGCGTCATGCTTCCAGACTTCCAGGCCATCGAATGCCTCAACGATGTGCGCAACTTTGCCGTGCGTCAGGAGCGTGGTTTCGTCATCAAACCCGCGTGTGAAGGTAACAATCGCGGTGTGGTCATGGTCACGCCCGGAGGCGACTGCGAGCAGGCATTCAACGAAGTGGCGCCCTACCTGGACGGGGGTGTGCTGGCAGAGGCATTCATTACCTTCACTCGCGAATATTCCTATGACGGGCTGGGCGAACTGTGGTTCATCACTGAGAAAGTCAGCGCCACCGGGCGTTATCCGGTGGAGGTGGCGCAGATCCTGCCCGCTCGCCTCGACGAGCACGAACGTCAGGCCATTCGCCTGGCTGGCGAGCAGGTCAATCGCCTCGTCGGCCAGCGCATCGGGCCGTTTCATAACGAGATAAAACTCAGTGACAGCGACTGCCGCACCGCCGTGATCGAACCCAATCGCCGCCCCGGCGGCATGAAAATCTGGACCCTGGCGCAGGCCGTTCATGGTCTGGACCTGTATGCCGCGTGGGTTGATTCGGTGTTTGCCGCAACAATTCCGGCCGATTTGCCGCCCGCGACCTGCAGTGCCGCGACCGTCATGTTCGGCGTGCCCCATGACATGACTCTGGATGTGGCTGACCTCGGCAAGATCAACAGCATGGTCGACGAGACGCTGGCTCGAACGGCCCAAGCGCTCGACCTCGCCAGGAAAGACCTCGTGCTGCTGGAGTGTGCATGGATCGCCGGACACTCGCGCCTCATCCACGCGATTCCCAGAGACAACAGCGACTTTGTTGCGCACGCCTGCGTTGCCTTGCATGACGCCAGCGTGGACATCCGCGATCTGGTGACGGTCCTGCGCGAACAATGGCTTGAGATTCTGCAGGGTCATCTGGCCGCCGCGCAGCCACTCAAGGTCGCCTCCTGACCCCTCTCTTATTCCCTTCGAGACTCTGGCATGAAAATTCTCATCCTTCACCGTGTGCCCTATCCACGCATCGAATATCACCGCGGCATCGATCACGATCTGCATGAGGTCACGTATCTGGGCAAACAATCGGCCATCGATACGCTGCCTGCAGACTTGCGTTGCACAGCCGTAACAAGGGCCGGTCTGGGCAGCGCATTCGAGGAGACGCTGGCCTGGCTGGCGCAATATCCGCAAAAGTTCGATCGGATCATTTCCATGTCCGAATACGAACTGCTCGACGCGGCGCGCCTGCGTGAAGCGCTGAATGTCGAAGGGGCCTCGCTGCAAGCGGTCACCCTGGCGCGCAACAAGCTGGCGATGAAAGCGGCCGTTCAAGCCAGTGGGTTGCGCGTGCCGCGCTTCATGTCGCTTGAGCGTTATCTGGCATTTCAGGGCCGGGTTCCCTGGAACGGTGCGACCGTGCTCAAACCCCACAGCGGCGCGTCCAGCATGGATGTCAGCATCCACCCAGCAGCGGGCGCCTTTGATGCGATCCGGCAAACGATCAGCGACCTTTCATTGCCCATAGCGGACTTTCAGGTTGAGGAATACATCAGCGGCTCTATTCGTCATTTCGACGGACTGGTGCTGAACGGGCAAATCGTCACCCTGCTGGCCAGCGAGTACGTCGGCACCTGCCTGGATTACATGGAGCGCGGACATCCACTCGGTTCCTGGCACCTGCAGGTCAGCGCCGGGATGCAGGCCTGGGTCAGCACGGCGTTGCAGGCCGTGCAGATTCACAACGGCGCATTCCATCTGGAAGCGATCATGGATGCTGACGAACCGGTGTTCCTGGAGGTGGGTAATCGCGTCGGCGGCGCTGACGTGGTGGCGACCTATGAACTGGCCACCGGCATTCATCTGCCATCGCTGGAACTGCGTATTCATGTGGACGGCGAATTGAACACCGCGCATCTGCCCGACCACCAGCCGGATCTGGGCTACGGCTGGTTCGTTTTCCCCGGTCACACGCATTCACAGCGGTTGTATCAAGGGCTGGCCGGTGCCGAGGAATTACGCGCGAGTCCGTTCATCGTGCAATGGAACGAACTGCCGCCAGGTGCCTTGCTGCCCGAGCATGTGACCTACTCCGCGTTCGAGGCGCCACTGGCCGGTATCGTCAAGACAAGCGAACCGCAACAGACCCGAGACTGGATGCGCACGTTGTTCGACCGCGTGAGCCTCGCCCGCAACCTGACTTCCGTAGCGTGAGCCGACCTACTTCTCCACAAGGCAAATAACCATGAAACCACTGCACGTAGTGTTGGCTGTATTGATAACGGCGATCTGGGGTGTGAATTTCTCGGTGATAAAACTGGGGCTGGCGACGGTAGATCCGTTCATTCTGGCGGGTATCCGCTTCAGCCTGTGCGCCTTGCCGGCGATCTTTTTCATTCGCAAACCCGATGTCCCGTGGCGCTACATCATCGGCTACGGCCTGGTGTTCGGCATCGGACTGTGGGGCGTGGTCAACCTGGGCATCAAGGCGGGGCTGTCTGCGGGGATCGCTTCGCTGGTGCTGCAGTTCAGCGCGTTCTTCACCATCCTCCTCGGTGGCTGGGTGTTCAAGGAAGCCCTGACGCGCTTTCAGGTTCTGGGAATGTTGATCGCGCTGGCCGGCCTGCTGTGCATCATCAGCATCAGCGACGGATCGGTAAGCCTTTCCGGGGTATTGCTGGTCCTGGTAGGTGCGGCGTCGTGGAGCGTTGCCAACATCATCAACAAGAAAGCCAGCACCCGTGATGTCTTCGGTTTTCTGGTCTGGTCGAGCGCTTTCGCACCGATCCCGCTGTTTGCGCTGGATTACGCCGTCAACGGTAGCGTCGGTTACACCACACTGGTCAATCAGATCGATACCACGGCGGTCTTGTCGATCCTGTTCCAGGTCTACCCCAATACCTTGTTCGCGTACTGGATCTGGAACTCGTTGCTCAAGACCTATCCGGTTTCGACAGTGGCGCCGCTGTCGTTGCTGGTGCCGATTTTCGGCATGCTTGGCTCGGTCGTGGTATTCAACGAAAGCGTGCCACTGAACAAAGTGCTGGCGGTGGTACTGATCGTGGTCGGTCTGGCGGTCGGCCTCTATGGTCAGCGGATTTTCAATGCTATGTTCGCGCGCCCTGCGCGCACTTCACTATGAATCGACAGGGAATCGGTATGGGTCTGGGAAGACGTGATTTCATGGGCGCCACTGTAGGAGCGACCCTGATTGGAGGCAGCATGATTGCAGGGATGGCCAGTGCACAGGCGGGGCAAGCGCCCGCGCAGGATGAAACCGCGGCGACATTCGATCCGGGCGACTGGGCATCGGTGCGTGCGCAGTTCAATCTGTCGCCGCAGTTCGTGCACATTTCCAACTTTTTTCTGGCATCCAATCCCAGACCCGTGCGCGAGGCGATGGCCCGTCACCGTCAGGCATTCGATGAAAATCCCTACACTTATCTCGAAGACAACATGTTTGCCAGGCCCGAGGACATGGTCTGGCGTAAAGTCTGCGCCGCTGCGGCGGACTATACCGGTGGCCGAGCCGAAGACATCGCCCTGACCACCAGCACCACGCAGGGTCTGGCGATGGTCTACAACGGCCTCAAACTGACACCGGACCAGGAAATCCTCACCACCCATCACGAATGGTATACCCACGACGAGGCCATGCGCCTGGCGGTGCTCAAGTGGGGCGGCAGCATCCGCCGCATCGACCTCTACCAGGGTCCCGAGGATGTCAGTACCGATGCCATTGTCTCGCGCATCGAAGCCGCCATCCGGCCATCGACCCGCATCCTCGCCATGACCTGGGTGCATTCCGGCACAGGCGTGCGCTTGCCGGTCAAGGACATCGGCGCTTTGGTCACGCGCCTCAACCGGGACCGCTCAGAGGCTGACCGGATCATCTATGTGATCGATGGTGTGCACGGCTTCGGCTGTTCCGAGGCGCAAGTCGCCAGCCTGGGTTGCGACTTTTTCAGCGCCGGAACACACAAATGGATTCTTGGCCCTCATGGCACCGGGCTGGTCTGGGCTCGCGAGGGTCAGTGGCCACAGGTGATTCCGACCATACCGACCATCATGGCTGCCGAGCCCGCCAACGCCTGGCGGCAGGAGCGCGACCCGCAAGGACAGACGCAAGCGGCCTGGGTCAGTCCCGGCGGCTTCCTCGCATTTGAAAACCAGTGGGGTGTGATCGAAGCCTTCGACTTCATCAAGAAAATCGGCCGCAAGCGCATTGCCGATCGTGTCGCCGAACTCAACGGACAATTGAAAGAAGGCCTGGCGAAGCTGCCCAACGTGCACCTGCACACGCCCCGCTCCGCCGAGTTCTCCGCCGGCATCGTCTGTTGCGATGTCCAGGGCTGGACGCCGAAGGATGTGGTGGCGAAGTTGAAAACGCAGAACATCATCGCCAGTGCCACACCGTATCGGCACTCCACGGTTCGATTCTCCGCAGGGATTATCAACACCCCGCAGGACATCGAGCAAACCCTCAGGGTCATGCGCACTTTCGCCTGAACCGGCCTGGACCGAAGTCAGCCTCCAGCCAGCGGTTTTTTGCGCGGGCTGAGGCTGACCTCGGCTATTCGAATGATTGAAGCGCGCCTATCCATGGGCAGGAACAATGACATGAATAAAAACAACGAGACTCCCGGAGAACTGGCGATTTTCCTGTTCTGCTCGACCGTCTACCGGCTGTTTTCCGGGGCATTGCTGGTGTCGCTGACCTGGACCATTCTCAAACAGAGCAACGACGATTACCTGCCGTTGGCACTGGCGATCTTCTGCTCGTTCATACCCGCTTTCATCACCCCGATGATGATCAAACGCCTGTCGCGCAAGATGAATGGCCGGCAGATGAGCAGCTTGTTCATTCTGTGCCTGGCCGGTCTTGCCATGATCTCCGGGCTTTCGAGGAACTACACCGCCGGGCTGCTGATCACCAACCTCTTCGTCTGGTTGATGGTGATGTCACTGGAGGCCAGCCTGGACATGTGGTTTACCCAGCTGCAACGAGGGATGAACGAAGTCAGCGTGCGCCGCATCAGTGGCGCCACTACCGCCACCAGCCAGGCCGCATTGATGATCGGCCCGCTGCTCGCGGCGGGGCTGATGCCGATTTTGAGCGGTATCGGTTTTGCTCTGGTGCTCAGCGGCGGCTTCCTCCTGGTTGCCGGCATCTGCCATACCCGTGACAGTGTGCCGACCGTCATCGAGCCTGCCAGCACGCGAGCAGTTCCGGCCCCGCTGCCGCTGACCCTGTTTGTGCCGATGCTGCTGATCTGGCCCATCCTCGGGGCGTTCAACTTCATGCTGCCGGTTTATGTATCCAACCATGGCTGGTCATTATTGGAGCTCGGCGTACTCGACGCGGTGTTTGGCCTGGGCATGGCGCTGATCGGGGTGCTGGTGATCGTTGCCAACACCGGGCGCAATCTGCTGGCGTATCTGTTTGCCCTGATTGCGCTGGCGCTGATCGCCACCGCAATGTGGGTGCTGATGCCCGACACCCTCGTACTCAAAGCACTGAGCCTGTTGATTCTTGGGATGGCGTTCGGTGGCGCGCGGGTACACATCCGTGCTGCGATTGCCTGCCGATACAGTGAAGCCGCCGTCGGACTCTACGTCAGCAAGGCCAATGCGCTGGCGACGCCCGTGCTGTTCCTGATACTGACGCTGCAACTGGCGATTATCGAAAACGCCTGGCTGTTGCCCTTCGCATTGGTGTGTCTATCGGTGGGGCTGCTGCTCCAGACTTCAGCCACGCGTTTCGCCAGAGGGCAGGCCCCCATCGAAACCGTGGGGGCCTGACACCGGCGCGTAAGGAGGCGGTCCACCATGGACTGCCTTCGCGAGCAAGCTCGCTCCCACAGGGTTTGCGTGTGTCGTGTTATTCGGGTTAATCCGCCTTCTTCTGCTCCATTTGCACGGAGGCCTTGCTGTTGTCTTCGTCCTTGCTGGTGGCTTTGTTCGAATCGAAGCAGCCGTGCAACAGGAACATTGAGCAGAAGCCAAGGCATACACAGATTTTTTTCATGACGATCTCCTTAAAGCAGTGGTCAGGTTGCATTAAATATCAGCCCTTGCTGTGCTCCGGCGACGAAGGCCCTTCCTTGATGCCGCGCGGGCCGGCGATGCCCCACACGATCAGGCCGAGCACCGGGAACACGATCAAGCCGATCGCCCAGGCGGCTTTGACGCCGACGCTTTTGTTGCTGCGAAACACGCTGACGATCGCCCACAGGTCAACCAGCAGAATGATCACCGCCACGGCGATAGAAAAATAACTCGCTGCCTCGTTCATTTCGCGATCCTCCAATGACTGGTAAGCATTGGGCTGCGAGGCCTTTTGAGCGTTCAAAAAAATTGCGACCGCATGCCCTGTGCTGCGCTGCGCATACGCACGGGCGCCGGTTGCATCGTTTCAATGCTGACGCTTGTCGAGCATCTCATCGCCGATGTCCAGTTCCAGCTGATAGGCCATGTGTTCCTGTACCGGGAACTGCCTGCTGCGCAGATCGGGGTGATCAGCATCATCCTTCATTGACTCCACCCTCCTTCACCGCGCAAGGCGCGACGGTGGAAATCAGGCAATTGCTGCAAGGCGAATTCCGAGGCGCGGGTCTGCACTTCGCAGCGCGAGCCGGGAAACCATTGCTGCGTACTGAACAGAAAATGCCGGTCATCGAACTGAAATGCCCAGGCGAAACACACCGTACCGGCCTTGATCCCATCCATATCGTCGGGGCCAAGAATGCCGGTGGTGGCGACCGCGACGTTGGCGGTACTGTCGCGCAGCGCACCGATGGCCATTTCACTGGCGACTTCAACGCTGGTCAGATTGAAGGTCTCCATGGTCGCCGGGCGGACGTGCAACAAGCGCTGCTTGGCCTGCGGCGAATAGACGACGTAGCCGCACTCGATCAGCTCGCCGCTGCCGGGCACTGCCGACAACAGCATGACGATTTCCCCCGCCGTACAGGACTCGGCGGTGGTGATGATCAATGAATGTTGGCGCAGGTATTCAATCGTATCGTTGGCGATGGACATGGCGTGTTCTCGAAGCTTTTATTGCCGGTTGACCGTACGCTGCGCTGATCATTCCGCTGGAATTGACGCGTGTGCAGATGGTCCACGCCGAGAAAGTTTTCCGCCCCATTCGGCGCGATCACCTACCCTCATAGACTGTGTGATCCACTCGAGCCCGCCGCCGTTATGCGCTGTTCATTCAAGTCGTTGTTTTTGGCCTTGTTCCTGCTGCTGATTCCGGCCAGTGCTTCGCTGTGGGCGGCAGACCTGCCGACGCCGGCCCAATCAAGCGCGGCGCCGCTGCCGGTGATTTCGCAAAGTGATCTGCAAGCCTTGCAGCAACGGCTCGACGGGCTCAAGCAGCAGATTTCGGCGGCGAACAATTACAACCAGCTCGAAGGCCCGCAGGATCGGGTCCAGGCGTTCATTCTCGATGTCGATCGGTTGTCGGCTGCGCTGTTGCCGCAACAGGCGCAACTGGCGGTGCAACTGGGCGTTCTGGGCACCGCGCCAGACGCCGAGGTGGCCGCCGAGCAAGCCGATATCGTCGCGCAGCGGGCCGCGCTGGCGGAGCAGAAAAGCAAGGTCGATGGCACCCTGAAAAGCCTCGCGGCACTGAAACAGAACGCCGCCGATCTGATCACGCAGATTGCCGGCATCCGCCGCACATTGCTGGAAAGCGAACTGACCCTGAGTACCCGCAGCGTACTGAGTCCGCATTTCTGGGCGCCGCTGGTCAATCCGAGCGAGGACGACCGCCAGCGGCTGCGCCTGTTCGTTACACAGGTAGGTGACGTGTGGGCCACGGTCTGGGCGCCGGGCGAGCGTTTTTACACCTGCGTGCTGGTGCTGTTGGCGCTGCTGGTGTGGACGTTCGGCCGGCGTCTGGCTGAACGCGGGCTGACCTGGTTTTGCATTCATCGTGTAGCGGAGGGTCGCTTGCGCCGCAGTGCCTTGGCGTTCGCCTCGGCCGCCGCGACCTTCATCACCACCGCCATCGCCCTGAAACTGCTGTTCTACGCCTGCACCCGCCACGACGCCCTGCCGCCGGTGCTGGAAACCTTCTCCGAAGAGTTCGAAAAAGTCGTGTATGCCTGCGTGCTGATCACCGGGCTCAGCCGGGCGTTACTGTCGACCGAGCATCCGTCGTGGCGCTTGCCGGGCATTGCCGATCCGGTGGCGCTGGCCCTCAGGCCATATCCGCGAATTCTCGCCTGCTCCTTACTGGTGTTGGTAACGCTGGTGCAGGTCGGCAACGCCACGGGCATGAGCAGCCAGATCGTCATGGCCGGGCGCGGCGTGATTTCAATCGTGGTGCTGGCGATCATCGGCACCCTGCTGTTGCGCGTCGGCAAAGTGCGCAAGGCACTGGTCGCGGCCAATGACGCCTCGGCGACAAACAGCGTGTTCGCCGGGCTGATCTACAGCGTCGCCAGCGTTTCGATGTTTGTCACGGCCATTGCACTGCTTGCCGGTTACGTGTCGCTGGCGCGCTTCATCAGTTATGAACTGGTGTGGAGCTACATCGTGCTGTCGGGCTTCTACCTGCTGATTCAGTTGGTCAAGGACGCCTGCGAGCACCTGTTTTCACCGAAACACGCCAGCGGCAAGGCGCTCAAGCAGTTGCTCGGCATCAGTGATCGGCGTCTGGATCAGATTTCCATTCTGCTGTCCGGTTTCAGCCGCGCGGGACTGATGTTGATGGCGCTGATTTCGTTGTTCGTCGGCGGCATCGGCACCACGTTGGGCCAGTTGCTGACCAACATCATGTCGATCCTTGGCGGCGCCGGTTTGCGCAAGCTGAACATCGTCCCGGGGCATCTGCTCAACGCGCTGCTGGCGCTGATGATCGGCATCTGGCTGATCCGCGCATTGAGCCGCTGGCTCGACGAAGAGTTCCTGCCCAAGACCGACATGGATCCCGGGATGTGCGCGTCGCTGAGCACGCTGTTTTCCAATATCGGCTACGCCTTTGTGATTCTGCTGACGCTGTCGTCGTTGGGCGTGCAGTGGACCAACCTTGCCTGGATCGTCAGTGCGCTATCGGTGGGCATTGGCTTTGGCCTGCAGGAGATCGTCAAGAACTTCGTTTCCGGCCTGATTCTGCTCACCGAACGCCCGGTCAAGGTCGGCGACTTGATCAGCATCAGTGGCGTGGAGGGCGACATCCGCCGGATCAACGTGCGCGCCACGGAAATCCAGCTCAGCGACCGCTCGATCGTGATCGTGCCCAACTCGCAGTTGATCTCGCAGAACCTGCGCAATGTCACCCTCGGCGGCAGTGCTCAGGGCGTGGCGTCGCTGGAGCTGATGTTTCCACTGGATATCGATCCTGAGCAGGTCAAACAGCTGCTGCTCGACGCTTATCACGAAAATGAAACCATCCTCGATAAACCGGCGCCGTTCGTGCGCTTCAGCAAGTTGTCGCCGGACGGCATAACGCTCACGGTCACCGGTTACGTCGGCAGTCCGAGGATCGTCGGGCTGACCAAAAGTGATCTGTTGTTCGAAGTGCTCAAGCGCCTGGGCGCTGCGGGCATTGCGCTGGCGAAGCCGCCGGCGGCGTCTTGATCAGGTTATTCCCCACGCACCTATCAAGCTGCTTTTTCGGTCTTTATTGGCGCTTGGGCCGCAACCTTATACTCCAGCGGCTTACCCCACTTTCGATAAGGATGCTTCATGCCTCGACGTCTGTTAATGGCGACGCTTTTGCTCACGCTCGCCGGTTGCGCCAGCCCTCCTCCTGCGTCCGTCCACACGTTCGATCCCGCCAGTTCGACCCTGCAAGGCGATGCCTCACGGCCGGCGCAGGCACAGTGGATTCGCACTGAACTGTACTTTTCCGTCGGTTCGCTGGAGGGCCAGGAAGGCGCTGTCAGCCCCGCGCGCTGGCGCGAGTTTCTCGATCAGCAAGTCACGCCGCGCTTCCCTGATGGCTTCAGCGTGTTCGATGCATACGGGCAATGGCGCGACAAGGGCGCGAAGGAACCAGAGCGGCTGAGCACCAAGGTGATCGTGATCCTGCATGAGAACAGCGCAAAGCGTTCGAGTGATATCGAAGCCATCAGGTTGGCGTACAAGCGGATCACTGGCGATTTGTCGGTACTGCGGCTGTCGCAACCGGCACAGGTGTCGTTCTGAAAAGCCCCTCACCCTAGCCCTCTCCCAGAGGGAGAGGGGACTGATTGGGTGATATTCAGCATCTGCACCGACCTGAAAAGACTTCAGTGAATCCACAATCGACCCGGTCCTTCAGGTCGATGGATGACGCAAGAAACCTCGGTCGGCCCCCTCTCCCTTTGGGAGAGGGCTGGGGTGAGGGGCGGGGTTTGACGCCGATTTCAGGCTGGAGCCCCAAACCGGCGGCATCAGAAACCATAAGTGACCCGGGCGTAGTAATACGCGCCGTTGGTACCGATGGGTGACAGCACGTCGTACGGCAGGTTGCCGCCATAATTGATCGCTGAGCCCGAGCGCTCAGGGTAGTTATCGGTGAGGTTGTTGCCGCCCACAGCGAGGTTGAATGTCGGGGTGAATTTGTATGCCACCTCCGCATCCAGCTGCCACACCGCGCCGTAAGTCTGCTCGGGTTGCGAATCACCGAAATCGAACACGCGGGTGGTCTCGCCCTGGCGGGTCAGGCGTCCGAGCAGGCCCCAGTGTTCGCTTGCCCAGTTGGCGGAAAACACGACGCGATCCTTCGGCGCGGCATCGGTCAGGGTGTTGGTCTCCTCGACGCCAACCAGAGCATCATTGCCGATGCCCAGTGCGGTCAGTTGCGACGGCGTGCCCTTGGTGCTGGTGACTTTGGTGTGGTTGTAGGTATACGCGGTGGTCAGGCCGAGTTGCCCTTCATACAGCGGCTGGTGATAGTTGAGCACCAGTTCGGCGCCATCGGTGCGGGTGTCGGCGGCGTTGGTGAAGAAGTTGACGTCGTGGACGCCGGCCACGCCAAAGTTGTCGTCGATGTAACTTTCAAGCGCATCGTTGCCGATCCGCTGCGACAGGGTGATGCGGTCTTTGACGTCGATGCGGAACACGTCCAGCGACGCGTCGAAGCGTTCGTTCAACTGGAAAGTCAGACCGAGGCTGAAGTTCTTCGAGGTTTCCGGATCAAGCTTCTCTGCGCCGAGGGCGCGGGCGATCGGGTCGTTGACCGAGAGCACGCGGATGTCCGTCAGCGTACCGCCATCGCCGAAGTTGCTGGTGGTGTGCTGGAAGCCACTTTGCGCCAGCGAAGGTGCGCGGAAGTTGTTCGACACTGCGCCACGCAAGGCCCACTGTTGCGTCAGTTTGTAGCGGCCACTGAGCTTGCCGGTCAATTTGCTGCCGGCGTCATCGTAATGTTCCCAGCGTGTGGCAGCGTCGATGAAGAAGCGCTCGGTGAGATCGCCGGACAATTCGGCATAGGTGCCGAACACGTTGCGATCCAGATCCGACTCTTCGCTCGGGCGCAGACCGTTGGCACCATCCGCGCCGGCACCGACATAGGATGCTGCATCACCCGCGTAGGTCAGGTAGTTTTCGTAGCGGTATTCGCCACCGACTGCCAAGACGAACGAGCGCTCGCCAAGACGCAACTCACGGCTGAAATCGAGGTTGCCAGTAGTCTGGCGCAGTTCGTAGTCGCCGGTATCGAACCTGGTCGGCGAGTCCTCGCCAAGGCTGACGTTGAGGGTGCGCCGGGTCGAGCCTTCGAAGCGGTTGCGGCCATGGGTGACACTGCTGTCGAAGTCCCATTCTTCCCCGATCAAGCCCTTGAAGCCGGCGGTGGCAGAGATGTCCTTGTTGTCGCCCAACGACTGCGGCAGGTAACCGTTGGGGTAGAACTGCGGTTGCTCGTACGGGTAGCGATAGAACGCGGCGCCCGTGGTGTGGCGCTGGTTGTAGGTACCGAAGCTGTAGAGCTTGCCAGCGGCCAGCGGCAGTTCTCCGTTGAACCAGGCGTTGACGTCGCGCGCGAGGCCGTCGCCCATCACATAGTTGCGCTGTCCCGGGGTATCGGCGAAGCCATCGAAGCCGGCCCGGTTGGTCGGGTTGCGATTCTTGTATTCCGTGCCGCCGCGAATGAAACCGCCCTCCTCCCCCAGGCGTGTGCCGATCTTGGCCGTGGTCACGCTGTTCTGGCCGTCGGTGGTGGTTTTGTCGATCGCGTCCTGACGGGTGTGATAAGCGCCGTAACTGGTCGAGACTTCGCCGCCTTCGGGGGCGTCGTCGAGGATGATGTTGATCACCCCGGCGATCGCATCGGAGCCGTACTGCGCACCGGCACCGTCACGCAGTACCTCGATGCGCTTGATCGCGCTGAGCGGAATCGAGTTGAAATCCACTGGCGCAGTACCACGACCGATTTTCGACGAATCGTTGACCACCGCCGAGGTATGCCGACGCTTGCCGTTGACCAGCACAAGCACCTGATCGGGGCTCATGCCTCGCAGTTGCGCGGCGCGCACGTGGTCAGCACCGCCCGAGTTGGACTGACGCGGCAGGCTGAAGGACGGCAGCAGCGTCTGCAATGCCGCCCCCAGTTCACCGCCCGCAGCGCCGGCGGACTTGAGATCTTCGGCGGTCAGCACGTCCACCGGCACCGGCGAATCCAGCACCGTACGCGATGTACCGCGGGTACCGGTGACCAGCACGGTTCCGAGGCGGGATTCATCTTCGGCAGAAGTCTCTTCAGCTTGAGCAGGAAGTTGCCAGATCGCTGTCACAACAGCAGCGGCCAGTAATGAACGGGAACGGTAATGCATGTATCAGCTCCTTGAATTGCAGTTAATACCTGGCCGTTTGCCGACACTAAAAGAACGGCAATGAATGCGTAGTAATGGCTGCTGTAGTTTGGGTTTTATTACATCGGTTAATTATCTAAACACCAGTCTCTGATTGCAGATGTCCGTGTAGGAGTGAGCCTGCTCGCGATAGCGGTCTAGCATCGGACAATGATGTCGACAGATATAACGCTATCCCCAGCAGGCGAAGGCCCACATGTCGATCTGTGTTGGATAATGCTTAATCGAACTCCTTTTCCAGCCAGGCATCTTCGGCGATATCCAGTTCTCCACCACTGAAACGCTGTTCGGCAAACGGGTCAGCATGTAAATGAAAGCCGTTTTGTTCCCAAAAACCCGGTTGTTCCTGCGCTACAAATTCAAGGCCGCGTAACCATTTCGCGCTTTTCCAGAAGTATCGTCCCGCTATTACCAGCCGCAGTGGCCAGCCATGTTGCGCAGTCAGCGGTTGGCCGGCGTAATGGGTGGCCAGCAAACTTTGCGGGTGCAATAAATCGGCCAGTAACAAGTTGGTCTGGTAATCGGGGTCGGCATGGGCCATGACATACGACGACGTCGGCTGGATATCGAAAGCCTGCAACAAATCCTGCAGGTGTACTCCGCCCCACTCGGTATCGAACTTCGACCAACGCGTCACGCAATGGATATCGCAGCGCAAGACCCGTTGCGGCAGCGCCTGCAAATCGGCGTAACGCAATTCGATTGGCCGGTCGAGCGTGCCGAACAGACGTAATGACCAGTCGCCCGTATCGTATTCGGGCACCGCACCTTCATGCAGAATCGGAAAGCGCTCCGTCAGCACCTGCCCCGGCGGCAGGCGATTACCGGACGCCGGATCCACTTTCGGAGAACGGCTTTTGCGTAAGCGTGAAGCCTTGGTGTGCATCTTCACTCCTTGTCCGAAGGTCACCCATCCCTGTGGGAGCGAGCAGGCTCGCTGCCACCAGAACAATGTGGCGGCGATGTTCTAATTCACGACCGGAATCCACGACGCCCGCGCCACATTCGCGGTATCGCCGAACGCCGGGAGCTTTTGCGCCAGATCACGGACATTTTTCACGTCCAGATCCAGCAACTGCTGGCGGGTGATCAGCGTCGGAGGCACGAGTACCTGGTGACCCGGATCCTCACCGGCGATCAGCATCGCCAGGCTGCGTACGCTGATCGCCCCGGCGACCTGCGGATTGACCGCTGCCGTCGCCGCCCAGGCGCTGCCCGGTTCTTTCATGATCTGGATGTCGGCAGTGGAAATGTCGGCACTGTAGATCTTCACTCGACTGGCCAGCCCGGCTTCATCGACGGCGATTTTCGCGCCCTTGGCGAACTCGTCGAACGGCGCAAAGATCACGCTGATGTCTGGATTGGCGCGCAGTACGGCGCTGGCCTGATCCGCCACGGAGTTGGCAATCGGCGGATTCAACGTACCGAACCGCGCCTTTTCCACGATGCCCGGATTGGCTTTTTTGACCTGACTCCAGATCTCGTCGCGCCGCTCCATCGGTGTAAAGCCGCTGATGTAGACATAACCGGCGTCGAAGCGCGTGCCGTTGTCCTTGACCGCCTGATCCAGCGCCAGGCGTGCCAGTGCATGGTGATCCTGTTCGACTTGAGTCACCTGCGGTGTGTCCAGGTCGACATCGAACGCAACAACCTTGATGCCCTTGGCAATGGCTCGCTCGATGGGTGCTTTGAGGGTCTCCGCCAACCCGAGCTGGACGATGATCCCGTCGACGCCCAGCGCCGTCGCCTGATCGATCATCTCGCCCTGACTCGCCGCCTGCTGCCGCGCATCGAACACCCGCAGACTGGCGCCCAGCGCTGCGCTCTGCTGCTCCACCCCACGCAGATAGGCCTCAGGAAAATCCCCGGAAAACAGATAACCCACCAGCGCGATCTGCACCTGGCCCTGGTCGAACGGCGCCGGTGCGCCGGGCAGGGCTTTGGCCTGTGCGCTCAATGTCACCGCCGAAAACACAGCGACGGCAAAGCAACGGCGGACGAATGGGGTGATTGAACCGTGCATACAACTTCCTTGGCTGAAAGCGGCTCATCGCACCCGATGCGCGAGGCCGAAAGTGAACATCAGGGCCAGCACCAGCACCAGGCCCTTGACGAAGTCCTGCGCGTAATACGGCGCGTTGAGCATGGTCAGGCCATTCAGCAGCGAGGCCACCAGCAGCGCACCGACCAGGGTGCCAAAAGCGTTCGGCTTCTTCGCGCCGAGCACGGCAAAACCAATCAATGCGGCGCCCAGCGCATCGAGCACCAGGCCATTGCCTGAGCTGACATCGCCACGCCCGAGCCGCGCCGCGAGTAACAGACCGCCAAGCGCAGCCAGCAACGCTGAGAGCACGTACGCCAGCAGTTTGAACCGCTGCACCGGCGCACCCGCCAGTCGCGCCGCCTGCTCGTTGCCGCCGATGGCGTAGAACAGCCGACCGATGCGCGTGCGCTCGAGAAACAGCCAGACGGCCAGTGCGACCAGCGCGCTGATCAACACCGGAATCGGCACCACCTCCCACAAACGTCCGCGTCCCAAGGCGAGAAACCCGGCACTGAAGCTGCCCTCGGCTTCCGCACCGTTGGGAAGTGTCATGCCCACGGCAATCGAACGCCCCCCAGTGGGAATCAGTTGCACGCCGATCACCAGAAACATGCTGCCCAGCGTCGCCAGAATGTCCGGCACCCGCAGTCTGACGATCAGCCAGCCGTTGAGCAGTCCGACCAGCGCACCGCCCGCCAGGCTGATCAGCACTGCCGGCAGCGCACCCCAGCCGAGCACCACCATGACGTAACTGGCAATCATCAAACTCATGGCGGCCACTGCGCCGATCGACAGATCCAGTCCGCCGACGGCCATGGTCAACGTCACACCCAATGCCAGCAGCGCAACGATCGATACCGATTGCAGAATGCTGAACAGATTGCCAACCCGTAGAAACGCTGGCTCCGCGACACTGAAAACCACCACGATCAGCGCGAGCAGCCACAACAGGCCATAGCGGATCAGTGCTTGTAAAAAGCGCTCGGCGGGTGCCGGCGCGTGCGCGAGCAGTGAATGTGGATCAGGCACTGACGGTGCTCCTTGGCGCGGTTTGAGGGGAATGTTGACGGATCCCGGAGCCGGCCAATGCGGCGACCAGGGTGGCGCGATCCAGAGCCGCTCGCGAGTATTCGGCAACCACCGTGTGATCACGCACGAGCAGGACGCGATCAGCGATTTCCAGCGCTTCATCGACATCGGCGCAAATCACCAGCGTCGCCCTGCCCTGGGGGCTGTCGCGCAGCAGTTGGCCGATCTCGCGGCGAGCGCGCACGTCGACGCCTTGAAACGGCTCATCGAGAATCAATACCCTGCCCTCGCCCATCAGCCAGCGACCGAGGATGACTTTCTGCTGGTTGCCACCGGACAGCGCCGCCATCGGCACGTCGATGCCGACGGTATTGATGCCCAACGCTGCGACCTGCGCTTGCACCGCGGCCGCTTCGGCGCGATTGCGGATGAAACCGGCGCGAGTGAAGCGTTCGAGAAATGGCAGGGTCAGCGTGCGCCGCAAGGAAAAATCCGCCACCAGCGATTGATTGGCACGGTCTTCGGCTGCGTAAAACACGCCGCTGCGAATGGACTCGCGGAGCGAGCGCGGCAGCCACTCGGCACCATTGAGCTTGACCCTGCCCGCAGCCGGTTTGCGCAGGCCGAATAACACCTCGGCGATCTCGCTTTTACCGGCACCCAGCAATCCGCTCAGTACCACCACTTCGTTTTCGCGCAGGGTCAGATCGAAGGGTTGCGACTGCGGGAGGATTTTCATCCCGTGCACTTCCAGCACCGCGCGCCCCGGCAGACGCGGGGTGTAGCGATGCGCAGCCAGCGCCTGACCGAGCATGGTGTGCACCGCTGCGGGCAACTGCTGCGCAGTGAACTCACCGGCCAGTCGCCCGTCACGCAAGACAATGGCGCGATCGGCGACCCGCTGCAGGTCTGAAAGACGATGGGAGATGTACACGATCGCCACGCCTCGACTACGCAAGGTGTCGATCAACCCGAACAATCGCTGCGCTTCTGCATCCGACAACGCCGCCGTCGGTTCATCGAGAATCAGCAGGCGCGGCTGTAACGCAAAGGCCCGCGCCAATACTACAAGTTGCCGTTCCGCCTGGCCGAGTTGCTCGACGGGTTGCTCCAGCGGCAATGTCAGCCCGAGGCCTGCAGCAATGTTCCCGGCGCGGGTCAGCAGACGCTGACGATTGAGCCAGAAGTCCGTCTCTGGCCTGCACAGTTCATCGAGCAGCAGGTTCTCCGCCACGCTCAAGCCCGGCGCAATGCCTTCGTTGATCTGCTGATGCACCGCAACGATGCCGACACGTCGCGCCGACAGCGGTGAACTGAACTGTCGCCGTTCACCTTCGACGAGGATTTCGCCGCTGTCCGCTGGCTGACTGCCGGCGAGTATTTTCACCAGCGTCGACTTGCCCGCACCGTTGGCACCGAGCAAGGCGACCACTTCGCCTGGATGGATATCGAGGCTGACTCGATCCAGCGCGCGCTGCGCGCCAAAACGCTTGCTCAATTCCCGCAGGCGAATCAGCGGTTCACGGAGCATGGCGACCGGCTCACTCCTGTGTTTGCTCATCGCCGATGCGCCAGCGAACGCACCCATCGATCACCGAGGCTTTGCACGCCCTGGACCAGAATCACCAGCACCACCACCGTCGCCACCATCACCTCGTTGTTGAAGCGCTGGTAGCCATAACGAATGGCCAGATCGCCCAGCCCGCCGCCACCGATCACCCCGGCCATGGAGGAAAAGCCGATCAGCATCACCAGCGTCAAGGTGATGCCGGCGAGCAAGGCCGGCAACGCTTCGGGCAGCAGCACTTTGAAAATCACGTCGCGAATATTGCCGCCCATGGCGAGGATGGCTTCGATGCGCCCGCCGTCGACTTCATCCAGCGCGTTCTCGACGATACGTGCAAAAAACGGAAAGGCACCAATGGTGATCGGCACCACGGCCGCGGTGCTGCCCAGGGTCGTGCCGACCACCAACCGGGTCAGCGGGATCAAGGCAATCAGCAGCACCACAAATGGCAACGAACGACCAAGGTTGACCAGACCGCTCACCGCCGCATTGAAACGCGGCAGCGGCATCAACCCGTGGCGACGGCTGATGAACAGCAGCACGCCCAGCGGCAAGCCGATCAGCAAGGTGAACAGCCCGGCGAGCAAGACCATGTAGACCGTTTCGCCCGTGGCGGTGAGTAGCAATTGAAGGATTTCATCCCAGTTGATCGAGCGGTTCATGACTGGGCCGCCCGCACGCCGTATTGCCTGAGAAAGCTCAGCCCGGGCGCATCGTGACCCAGCGGCAAGCCACAGGTCGGGCGTAGCGATTGACCGAGAGACGATTGCGTATCCGCCAGCAGGCGCGGCACCGGCCCGGCTTCGACGATGCGCCCGTTGGCCATGTAGGCGGCGTGGTCGCAGATCGCTTTGACCACCTCCAACTCGTGGGTGATCAGCACGATGGTCACGCCCAACTGGCGGTTGATGTCGCGCAGCAGTTGAAGAATCGACTCGGTGGTTTGCGGATCGAGGGCGCTGGTGGCTTCATCCGAGAGCAGATAGGCCGGGTCCGCTGCCAAGGCGCGGGCGATACCGACGCGCTGCTTCTGGCCGCCGGATAATTGCGAGGGAAACGCTTGCGCCTTGTCGCTCAGGCCGACCAGTTCCAGCAGCTCGCGAACCCGCACATGGCGCCACGGTTTGCCGACCTTGGCGATCTCCAGCGGCACCGCGATGTTGTCGAATACCGTGCGCGAATGCAGCAGGTTGAAACCCTGAAATATCATGCCGATGCGCTGGCGTTGCTGGCGCAGTTCACTATCGGACAGCGTCAGCAGATCCACGCCATCCAGCACAACCCGCCCGCTGTCCGGGCGTTCGAGCAGATTGAGGCAGCGCAGCAACGTCGATTTGCCTGCGCCGCTGCGTCCGAGAATGCCGTACACCGCGCCGTCGGGGATATTCAGCGACACCTGATCCAGCGCCGGTGCCGAGGCCGACGGGTAGGTTTTGCTCAACTGCTCGACGGCGATCATGGCTTGCCGCCCGCCACCGGAATCACCGAACCGGCAAAGTGCTCGGTGATGTATTTGGCGACCTGCGGCGAGGTCAGGTCTTTGGCCAGTTGCACGATGCGTGGATCGTTCTGCAGCTTGGGCGTGGTCACCAGAATATTGGCGTAGGGATTGTGCTCCGCCTTCTCCAACCCCAGCGCATCCCTGGCCGGCACCAGCCCGGCGTCGAGCGCGTAGTTGCCGTTGATCACGGCGAGGTCAACATCGTCGAGCGAGCGCGGCAGTTGCGGCGATTCGATTTCGAGGATTTTCAGCTGTTTCGGGTTCTCGGCAATGTCCTTGGGCGAGGCCTGGTCGGCGGCGGGGTCGCTGAAACCGGGCTTGAGCCTGATCAATCCGTTGTCCTGCAACAGGTACAGGGCGCGACTGAGATTGGTGACGTTGTTGGGAACGGCGACCGTGCCTTTCTCCGGCACGTCAGCGAAGTTTTTATGCCGCCGAGAGTAAATGCCCAGCGGTTCGATATGCACCGTAGCGGCCACCGCCAGTTTTTCGCCAAGGGCCAGTTCCTGGGATTTCAGATACGGCAGATGCTGGAAATAATTGGCGTCGACATCGCCGTGCACCAGCAACTCGTTGGAGTTCACGCCGTTGGGAATTTCGATGATGTCGAGCTTGAGCTGCGGATCGATTTTCTGGATGTAGGCGAGAATCTGCGCATGGGGCACCGGGTCCACGGCAACCCGCAACGGTTCCAGCGCATGAGCGCCCCATGACGTCATCAGCGCGCCGAGCACGGTCAGGGTCAAACTTGCTTTTTTAATCATGAGCGCAGTCCTTGATCGAGGGGTGCATCAGGCAGTTTTGCGAACCGCCGCGGGAGGCAGCAGCGCGTCGGCGTAGAACTTTTGCGCAACATCCGGATGTGAGCGCAGACGGCCCTTGAGGTAGTTCCAGCCGACATCGCGAAACAGCGGATTGAGCGGATCGCTGGCCGGCCCCCGCGCCTCGCGAAGCAGCGCGGTGGGCAGCGGATACAGCGGCACCACGGCGTCGAGTTGCGCACCGAGAAAGAAGGCGATGGACAGGCGCTCGCTGCCCTCGGGCGGACTGACTACGCGATGCACAGTGGCGCGCAGATATCCGTTGCTGGCCAGCTCAAGCAATTCGCCGATGTTTACCACCAGGGTGTTCTCACGGGGCAGCGCGTCGATCCAGCGCCCCTCTTCGATTTCGACTTGCAGACCGGCCTGCTGGTCTTGCAGGAGAAAACTGAGAAAGCCGGAATCTTTGTGCGCTCCGACACCTTGCTGGCTGGCGTCGGCGGCCTGGCCGGGGTAGCGCATCAGCTTCACGTGTTCGTTGGGCTTGTCACCGTAGAGCTGGTCGAACGCATCGGCGCGCAATGACAACGCCTGAGCAAATGCGCGCAACAGACGCAGGGACATGCGGGTCATCGCCTGCTGCCAT
This sequence comes from Pseudomonas sp. NDM, assembly GCF_003105095.1. Lineage (NCBI taxonomy): Bacteria > Pseudomonadati > Pseudomonadota > Gammaproteobacteria > Pseudomonadales > Pseudomonadaceae > Pseudomonas > Pseudomonas sp. NDM. Next base: position 72,002 of record NZ_QETJ01000007.1, read on the forward strand.
TCGAGGAGCAACGGCTTGAGTTCGGGCAACCCTGCCGGCCATTGGTTGGGGCCTTGCAGACGAGCCCAATATGGACTCTCGGCAGTCACCGGGAGGGCTTCGCGCTCGGCGCCCAGATCGAACTGCTCGCGCAAATCGGGCTGGCCTCGGGTGATCTCGGAAGCGGCGCGGTTGTAACCGCGAAAGTGCGGCGAATTGAGCATGCCGACGGCGTGTTTTTCACTGTCGGGCAAGGCAAAGAATTGCCGGGCGAGCGCCTGTACCTGCTTGAGCAAACTACTGTCGATGCCGTGGCCGGTGAGATAGAAAAAACCCACGTCACGCGCGGCATGGCGCAGGCTTTCAAGAAATTCGTAGCGCTGTTGCGCTGTGCCTTCGAACAGGGACAGGTCGAGGGTTGGCAATGTGCTGATGTCGAGGGTATGCGGCATGATTCACTCCCGTGTGAACCAAACCTGATGAGCCTTTGATCGATTCAGCGTGTGCCGTCATGGCAATCGGGGGTCAATCGGTTTGATGCGTTGATTCGTCGAGAGACAAAACTAAACGATCTTAAAAAAACCGATCCAATATCTTTTTCGCATTACCTTAGTTCTTCAGTGATTGGCCCTGTTCATCGTGAGTCGCCGTGCTGCCACGAGGTGTCAGCTCGAACGGCAGGATGACATGCCTCTCTGGCAGCGGCTGTTTTTCGATCAGGGCGATCAGCATCTCGACGGCTTTCTCACCGAAGGATTCGGCCGGTTGCGAAATAGTGGTCAGCGGCGGATCGCAGTAGGCAGCCATGGGAATGTCGTCGAAGCCCACCAGGGAAATGTCCTCAGGCACACGCAATCCCGCTTGGCGGATGCGCTTGAGCGCACCGATGGCCATTTCATCGTTTTCACAGAACAGCGCCGTGGGTCGCTCAGCCATTGCGAGCATTTTTTCCGCGCCTGCGAAGCCGGCCTCGAGGGTGAAGTTGCCATGGCAGATCAGTGCCTCGTCGAAGGCGATATCGGCTTCGCGCAATGCCGCTTCGTAGCCAGCCAGGCGATCTCGGGTCAGCGGGCTGTTCTTCGAGCCCTTGATCAGGCCGATGCGTCGGTGTCCCAATGCAATCAGGTGATCGGTCATGGCTTTGGCAGCGGCGACGTTGTCCAGGCTGATGGTCGGATAACGCCCGGCCTTGATCACTTCGCAAGCGTTGACGATGGGCGGCAGATCGGCGTCGGCCGGGGCGTTTTCGAACGGGTCGTAGGCGCGCAACTGGATCACGCCGTCGGCCTGATAGGCGTAGACCAGCTCGGCGAATTGCCGCTCCAGTTCTTCCCTGCCCTGGGTGTCGCAGAGCAGCAAGCGATAACCGGCCGCCTGCGCCGCTTGCTGCGCGCCGCTGATCACCCGGGCGAAAAAGGTGTTGGCGATGGTCGGCACCAGAATCACCAGATTGCCGGTGCGCCGCGAACGGAACTGCACGGCCATCAGATTCGGCCGGTAGCCGGCCTGCTCCACGGCGGCCATGACGCGCTCACGGGTTGGCGCGAGGACGCGCTCGGGCGATTTCAACGTACGAGACACCGTCGCCACGGAAACGCCGGCCAGCCGAGCCACTTCGCGAATATTGGACAAAACCACCTCGTTGTTCATGTCGATCAGGCGCGGAGCTTACCGCAGGCGACGAGGGATCGAAACGCTGTCGATCATCCGCGGGCATTTGACACTCGGCTAATTCACGCCTAGATTTCGCCCACGATGTAACCGGTTACATCACTCATCAGAATTGCACCCAGCAACCGAGACGACTGCCATGTACGCTGCCGCAAAAAAAATAAGAATGGGTTTTGTCGGAGGCGGTGAAGGTTCCTTCATCGCCCGCGCCCACCGGCAAGCCGCCGGCCTCGATGGACGCTTCGAACTGGTCTGCGGCGCGTTCAGCCGCGATTCCGAGAACAATCAGCGCACCGCGGCCGCGCTGGGTCTGGCCACCGAGCGCTGTTACGACGATTGGCAAACCCTGCTCGCCCGCGAGGCCGCCCTGCCTGCCGAGCAGCGCATGCAACTGCTGATCATCGTTACGCCCAATCATCTGCACGCATCGATTGCCCGTGAGGCATTGAGCGCCGGTTTTCATGTGTTCAGCGAGAAACCCGCGGCGCTGAACCTGGCCGAGGTGCAGGCGCTGCATTCGGTGGTCGTTAACAGTCAGCGCATTTATGGCCTTGCGCACACTTACTTGGGTTACGCGATGGTCTGGCAGGCCCGCGAGATGGTCGCCAGCGGCGTGCTCGGGCACGTGCGCAAAGTCATCGTCGAGTATCCGCAAGGCTGGCTCAGCACCGACATTGCCGGGCAAGGCAACAAACAGGCCGGCTGGCGCGACGACCCGGCGCAATCCGGGATCGGCGGCTGCATCGGCGATATCGGCACCCATGCGTTTTCCCTCGCAGAGTTCGTCGCCGGGCAATCGATCCAGTTCATCAGCGCAATGCTCGGTGCGCATGTCGTGGGCCGGCAACTGGATGACGATGTGGCGATGTTGTTCAAGATGAACGACGGCGCCAGCGGTGTATTGCTTGCCAGCCAGGTGTGCGCGGGTGAAGAGAACCCGCTGAAGATTCGCGTCTACGGGGACAAGGGTGGGCTTGAATGGCGTCAGGAGGAGCCGGCCAGTCTGATTCATCGACCGTTGAACGAGCCGATGCGCGTTCTGCGATCCGGGGTCGGTCAGCCGTGGTTGTGCGCCGCCGCAAACCAGCGCATGCGCCTGCCCGCCGGGCATCCCGAGGGTTATCTGGAAGCCATGGCCAATCTGTACGGCGACCTCGCCGAGGCGATTCTCCAGGACACCCACGGTCATCAAGCTCCGGGCGTGCCGGGCATCGAGATCGGCTTGCGCGGCATGGCGTTTATCGACACGGCGATCGCCAATCACCTTGGCACCGAGAAGTGGAGCGAGATCCCCGGCCAATTGACAGGAGCCAGCCAAAATGAACAGTGATCAGCAGAACGCGACAGGCCTGAAAGGTCCGGGGATTTTCCTTGCGCAATTCATCGCCGACGAGGCGCCATTCGACTCGCTCGCCAACATCGCCGAATGGGCAGCCTCACAAGGCTACAAAGCTATTCAGTTACCGACCCTCGGCACCCGCTTCATCGATCTGCAGCGCGCGGCGCATAGCCAGGAATATTGCGACGAACTCCTCGCCGTCTGCGCCCGCGCCGGTGTAGTCATCAGCGAGTTGTCGACGCACCTGCAAGGCCAACTGGTCGCGGTACATCCGGCGTTCGACAGCCTGTTCGACGACTTCGCCCCGCCCGCGCTGCGCGGCAAACCGCGCGAGCGCACCGAGTGGGCCATTGAGCAGTTGAAACTTGCTGCCCGCGCCAGCCAGCGTCTGGGCCTTACCGCTCACGCCACCTTTTCCGGCGCCCTGCTCTGGCCGTACGTCTATCCGTGGCCGCAACGTCCTGCCGGGCTCGTGGAGCAAGGCTTTGCCGAGCTGGGCAAGCGCTGGTTGCCGATTCTCGACTGCTTCGAGGAGGCTGGCGTTGATCTGTGCTACGAAATCCATCCTGGCGAAGACCTCCATGACGGCGCGTCGTTCGAGCAGTTTCTCGAAGCGGTGAATCATCACCCTCGCGCGGCAATCCTCTATGACCCGAGTCATCTACTCCTGCAGCAAATGGATTACCTCGGCTTCATTGATCGCTACCACCAACGCATCCGCATGTTTCACGTCAAGGATGCCGAGTTCCGCCCCGATGCGCGCTCCGGCGTCTATGGCGGTTATCAGGGCTGGGTCGACCGTCCGGGGCGCTTCCGCTCGCTGGGCGACGGCCAGATCGATTTCAAATCGATCTTCAGCAAATTGTGCCAATACGACTTCAACGGCTGGGCAGTGCTGGAATGGGAATGCTGCCTCAAAGACTCGGCACAGGGTGCGGCCGAAGGCGCGGCGTTCATCGAGCGGCACATGATCCGCAAGACCACCAAAGCCTTTGACGATTTCGCCGGGGTCAGCGCCGATGCTGCTTCCAACCGACACCTGCTCGGTCTGGCTGACGACTGATTTCATCCGCGTTACCGACATAAAAAAAATACGGTGATCTGAAATGAACGTAATGAATGCGCGACTCAGCGTGATGATGTTTTTGCAGTTTTTTATCTGGGGTGGCTGGTTCGTCACCCTCGGCACCTTTCTGGCGACAACGCTCGCTGCCAGCGGTGGCCAGATCGGCATGGCCTTCGCCACGCAATCCTGGGGCGCGATTCTGGCGCCATTTGTCATCGGCCTGATTGCCGATCGATTCTTCAATGCCGAGCGCATTCTGGCGGTGCTGCATCTGCTCGGCGCGGTATTGCTTTATCAGCTTTATCGCGCGGCGGATTTCAGTGGGTTTTATCCCTATGTGCTCGCTTACATGATGGTCTACATGCCGACGCTGGCACTGGTTAACGCCGTAGCGTTCCGGCAGATCAAAGACCCGGCGCTGGAGTTCTCGCGCATTCGCGTGTGGGGCACGGTGGGCTGGATTGTCGCCGGCGTGGTGATCAGCTTCGTGTTCGCCTGGGACTCGCAACAAAGCATCGCGGCGGGTGGCTTGCGCAATACGTTTCTGATGTCCGCTGTGGCGTCGCTGCTGTTGGGGCTTTACAGCTTCAGCCTGCCGAACACTGCGCCGCTGAAAACTGCAGCAGGGGCATCTAGCCTGAAACAGATGCTCGGCGTCGATGCGTTGGCATTGCTCAAGGATCGCAGCTATCTGGTGTTCTTCCTCGCCTCGATCCTGATCTGCATTCCGCTGGCTTTCTATTACCAGAATGCCAACCCGTTTCTGGCTGAGATTGGCGTGACCAACCCGACGGCGAAGATGGCCATCGGTCAGGTCTCGGAAGTGCTGTTCATGCTGCTGTTACCGCTATTCATTCATCGTTTCGGCATCAAGATCGCCCTGCTGGTGGGCATGGCTGCCTGGGCGCTGCGGTACGTGCTGTTTGCCTTCGGCAATAACGATGATCAGGCGTTCATGCTGCTGATCGGTACTGCCCTGCACGGTGTCTGCTATGACTTCTTCTTCGTTTCCGGACAGATCTACACCGATGCCAAGGCACCGGAACGCTTCCGCAGTTCGGCGCAAGGGCTGATCACCTTGGCCACGTACGGATTGGGCATGTTGATCGGGTTCTGGATTGCAGGGCGGATCACTGACCACTTCACTTCAAGTGCGGGTCATGACTGGACAAGTATCTGGCTGTTTCCCGCCGGTTTTTCTGTGGCGGTGCTGCTGTGTTTCTGGGCGACATTCAGGGGCCGCGATCGCGACAAGGCTGTGCTGCCGACGGCGGTTTGACTGAGGGTGGTGGTGCTTGAGTAATACGAATGCCGCCAGTAGTTGAGGCGGCATTCGCTGTCGACGCTCATTGTTGCGCTCAAGCAGTGCGGCGTTCGAGCAAGCGATCGGCACCGCCTTCAGCGACCCGATTGCCTTGCAGATGATCGGAACCGTCAGAGGCTACTGCGTCGCTGAACAGTGGATCGGTTTCGGTAGCAGCTACGGCGTCGCTGAACAACGGGTCAGTTTCGGTGGCCGCAACGGCGTCGCTGAACAGACGGTCGGTTTGAGTAGCGGCGACCGCGTCGCTGAACAGCGGGTCGGTTTCAGTGGCGGCGAAGGCATTCAGTGCAAAAACCGAGAAAGCGATACCGAGGATAGTCTGGCGTTTCATGATGATGTGCTCCGAGGTGCAGTGGTTGGGTATGGAGCCGATCTTACGCCGCGCCACGGATATGAGAACTTCATTGACTTAATGGTTGTTATTGACGCGATCAATGATTAAAGAAAGGAAGGCCATTGTTTACCCACCCGACAAGCTGCTGCTTACGTGTTCAAGCGAAACGCCCTACAACGTCGATAGCGCAAGACTGACAAATCGTATTTCTGACAGCTTTACGCAAGCAAAAAAAGACCCGAATCGATCAAAACCGAAACGGGTCTTTCCCCACTCAGACGACCCTTATTTCAGGTCGTCAAAGTGGTCTCGCAGGAACTCGTAAAAGCGCAAGGCTTTCAACAATCTCCATACAAGGCTCAGCGTACGCAGCAAAAGCTTCATACGTTTTGGCCTCCAGGCTGGCGGCCAAACCTCCAGCAAACTTACCGGACCATGCGTGCCTTCAGCCGACTGGTTAGGGTGGCGGATGAGGCGGCCGGTTGAAGTCCCTTCGAGACATCATTCCGGCACGGGTGCGAATCCGCGTCGAAGGGCGTAAAACCTTTTGCGCCCCCGGTCAAACCTCTCAGCCGCTCTATCAGTTGAGCGCGGCCATGTTAACCTGAAAACCCCAAGACAAAAACGCCACTCACACCGTTATTCATCAAACATCGGTACGCCTTTGTTAAATGTTATTTCTGCCAGTTAACTTCAACAAACATAAACATACGAATTTCTTAGCAGGGCTGAAGACGCGCTTGTTTCTAACGTCTGTTCAACCGTTGCAAGGAACGGTAAAACTCCATACCATTGCAATCCTGGTTAGGGTGGCTGGTGAAGCACATGGCTTCGATCGCAAACCGAGGCCTACAAAAAAACCGCCCCGCGAAGGCGGTTTTTTTTTCGCCTGCATTTTCTGGTAACGCCCGATTCAAGACACCCTGTCTGAACCGAACCCCCTCCTCACTTGCACAAATCTTCTAAACCTTCTCCTCCCCCGCGCGGTATTGTAAAAACGCCCCTGCTCAACCGCCCCTGGAGTACTCCCATGGACAAACGCAACTGGATCTCCCTGTCCCAGGATGTCGATACCGGGATCGAGTCGATTCGTGCGCATTTCCGTGGGCATGCCTACGATCCGCACTGGCATGACAGCTTTCTCGTCGGGGTCACCGAGCAAGGCGTGCAGCAATTCAATTGTCGCCGTGTGCGTCATCGCAGCACGCCGGGGCATGTGTTCCTGCTCGAACCGGGTGAAATCCACGATGGCCACGCACCGACCGACGATGGCTTTACCTACTCGATGCTGTACCTCGATCCGTGCTGGCTGGAGCGCGAACTGCACGCGCTGTTCGAAGAGGCGCCCGCCGACAGTCAGCCAGGCTTTGCCGACACCTTGAGCCACGACCCGCGCCTATCGACTGCGATCGGACAAGCCTTCCACGCATTGCACGACGGTGACCTGCGCATCGTCCGCCAGACCGCCATCGATGGCCTGCTGGCGTCCCTCACCCGCCACCTCGACTGGCGCAAGCGTCAGGCCTTCGATCCGCGCCTGCCACTGGTTGCACAGGTCGCGCGGGACTATCTGCATGCCCACACCTATGAAGACATCGGCCTCGATGATCTTGCGCAAGCCTGTGGCGTAGACCGTTTTCGCCTGACCCGCGCATTCAAGGCCGCTTTCGGCCTAGCCCCCCACGCTTACCTGATCCAGTTGCGACTGGCCAAGGCGCGGCAATTGCTTGCACGCGGTGAGACCCCGGCGCAGGTCGCCAGCGTGCTCGGTTTTGCCGACCAGAGTCACTTGGGGCGCTGGTTCCGCCGCGCCTATCAACTGACCCCGGCGGACTACCGCAAACGCTGCTCAAATCTTCCAGACTGATGCTCCGCCCCTGACGATCATGGTGTCCTGTTTCGACTTTCAGGAATCTGCACCATGGCTTCTTTACTGCCCTTTCTGCTGTTTGCTTTCGTCGCCTCGATCACGCCGGGGCCGACCAATATTCTGGTGTTGAGCCACAGCTCTCGACGTGGGCTGATCGCGACGTTGCCGATCATTTTTGGCGCCTGTGGGGCGGCGGCGTTGATCGTCCTGGTGGTCGGGCTGGGCGCTGGCGAAACCCTGTTGCGCTTTCCCCGTGTGCAGCAAGCGATGGCCTGGGCGGGTGTGCTCTGGTTGAGCTGGCTGGCGTGGCAGATCTTTCGCAGTCCGCCGCCGTCGCTGGACCCGAATGCGCCACAAGAACAAGGCTTGAGCGTATTCGGCGCGGCGCTGCTGCAACTGGTCAATCCCAAGGTGTGGATGATGGCGGTGGCCGTGGTCAGCGTATTTGTAGGCGGCGGCGACAAGACGTTGCGCCTGCTGGTGTTGTCACTGGCGTTTCTGCTGGTGTCGTTGCCGTGCATGACTCTCTGGGCGTTGCTCGGCGTCGGCAGCGCACGGCTGCTCGGTTCACCGCATGCATTCAAGCGGATGAACGCGGCACTGGCCTTTCTCCTGCTGCTCTCGGCCTGGCTGGCGGTGTTGGTCTAATGCCCGGTCGCCTGCCGGAATTCGCGTGGGGTAAACCCGGTCGAGGCCTTGAACTGGCGGGTAAAAGCGCTGTGATCGGTATAACCGCATTGCAGCGCAACCTCAGTGATCGGCAAGTCGCTGTGCAACAAGCGATGCGCGTGTTCCAGGCGGACTTTCTGAATCATCTGCCGTGGCGTCAGGTGAAAAACCCGCTTGCAGTAGCGCTCCAGTTGCGCCACGGAAATCCCGGCGATCCGCGTCAGTTCAGCCAGCGTCACCCGCCGATTGAAGTTGCCACGGATGTATTCGTCTACAGCCGCCAAGCGCTCGAACGCCGGGTGGGTTTCGCTGGCTGACTGCAAATCCACCGAGATCCCCACCAGGCCGATGATCAGCCCTTCACGATCGTAGATGGGTCGTTTGTGGGTCAGGCACCAGCCTGGTTCGCGACTGCCGTACAGGTGCAGTTCGAGCTGATCCTCCAGCACGAAACCTTCCTCCAGCACCTTGCGATCCTGCTCGGTGTACCCCGGGCCCAACTGCGCCGGGAACACCTGCGCACTGGTCTTGCCGAGCAACGGGCGCAGGTCCTTCAAGCCACAACGCTGCACCAGCGTGCGATTGGCCAGCACATAGCGCGCTTGCAGGTCCTTGATGAAGATCGCCGCATTGGGGATCACATCGAGTATCGGCAACAGCTGCGCGGCAGCCGCGACCATCTCTTCCAGCGTCTGCGGACGCAAGCCGTCAGTGCTCTGGCACAGGATCGAAAACGCAGACTGCATCAAAGACTTCCTCCTCGAAATGAACCGCCAGAAAAGCCGTTCGCGAGCAGATTGCAGCAACGTCGCAGCCCTGTCGAGGCCGCGCATTCATCGGCGCCATTGTGCTGAATTCGTCACCGTTCCCTGCATAAAACATCAATCGCCGCCGCCGTCGACCGGTGCAAAGTCTGGTCGTCCCCCGTGACACAACTGCCTATCCAATAACTCACAAGAAGGCGATGCCATGTCAGGCCAAGGCAAGTTCAAAAAACAGCTTTCATTGATCGACCTCACCTTTATCGGACTCGGAGCAATCTTCGGTTCCGGCTGGTTGTTCGCCGCCAGCCATGTCTCGGCGATTGCCGGTCCGGCGGGGATCTTCTCCTGGTTGCTGGGCGGTTTCGCCGTGTTGCTGCTGGGCATCGTCTACTGCGAACTCGGCGCCGCATTGCCCCGTGCCGGCGGGGTGGTGCGCTACCCGGTTTACTCCCACGGCCCGCTGCTCGGCTATCTGATGGGCTTCATCACGCTGATTGCGTTTTCCAGCTTGGTGGCGATTGAAGTGGTTGCATCGCGCCAATACGCGGCGGCGTGGTTTCCCGGCCTGACCAAGGCTGGCAGCGGCGATCCGACAATCCTCGGCTGGCTGGTGCAGTTCGGCCTGCTCTGCGTGTTTTTCCTGCTCAACTACCGCAGCGTGAAGACCTTCGCCAAGGCCAACAATCTGGTCAGCGTGTTCAAGTTCATCGTGCCGCTGCTGGTGATCGGCGTGCTGTTCACCTTCTTCAGACCGGAGAATTTCCAGGTTCAGGGATTCGCCCCATTCGGACTGTCTGGCGTGGAAATGGCCGTCTCCGCTGGCGGGATCATCTTTGCCTACCTGGGCCTGACGCCGATCATTTCCGTGGCCAGCGAAGTGAAGAATCCACAGCGCACCATTCCCATCGCACTGATTCTCTCGGTGCTGCTGTCGACCCTGATCTACGTGCTGCTGCAAATGGCCTTTCTCGGCAGCATTCCCACGGAAATGCTCGCCAACGGCTGGGCCGGCATCAGCAAGGAGTTCGCCCTGCCTTATCGCGACATCGCCCTGGCGCTCGGTGTTGGCTGGCTGGCCTGGCTGGTGGTCGCCGATGCGGTGATCTCGCCGAGCGGCTGCGGCAACATCTACATGAACGCCACTCCGCGAGTGATCTACGGCTGGGCGCAAACCGGTACCTTCTTCAAGGTCTTCACCCACATCGACGAAAAGTCCGGCATTCCGCGTCCGGCGCTGTGGCTGACCTTCGCCCTGTCGGTGTTCTGGACCCTGCCGTTTCCATCGTGGGAAGCGCTGATCAACGTGGTCTCCGCGGCGCTGGTATTGAGTTATGCGGTAGCGCCCGTGTCGGTCGCTGCACTACGTCGCAATGCGCCGGACATGCCGCGCCCGTTCCGGGTCAAGAGCATGGGCCTGCTCGGGCCGGTGTCGTTCATCATCGCCGCGCTGATCGTCTACTGGTCGGGCTGGAACACCGTGTCGTGGCTGCTCGGCCTGCAAATCCTGATGTTTGTCATCTACCTGCTCTGCGGCCGTTTCGTGCCGACGGCGCACCTGAGTCTGACGCGTCAGGTGCGTTCATCGGCGTGGCTGATCGCGTTCTACGCGGTGACCATCGTGCTGTCGAAACTCGGCACCTTCGGCGGCCTGGGCATCCTCGCTCACCCATTCGACACGATCGTCGTCGCCGCTTGCGCCACGGGCATTTACTACTGGGGCGCGGCGACCGGTGTGCCGGCGCATCTGCTGCGTCTGGACGACGAGGACGAGGAAAGCGAAAGCCCTGCACCCTCGCCCACCGTCAACGCCCGCCCTGCCGGCGCCTACTGAAATCATCCAACGGGATCTCTTCATGAAACGAGTACACGTCATTGACTCCCACACCGGCGGCGAACCGACGCGCCTGGTGATGAGCGGCTTCCCCGAGCTGTCCGGCAACAGCATGGCCGAGAAACGCGATGCCTTGCGCAACCAGCATGACCAGTGGCGCCGCGCCTGTCTGCTTGAGCCGCGTGGCAACGATGTGCTGGTCGGCGCGCTGTATTGCCCGCCGGTGTCGGCGGACGCTACCTGCGGGGTGATTTTCTTCAACAATGCCGGATATCTGGGCATGTGCGGCCACGGCACCATTGGCCTGATCAATTCGTTGCAGCATCTGGGGAAAATCCGGCCGGGCGTGCACAAGATCGATACGCCGGTGGGGCAAGTCAGCGCGACGCTGCACGACGATGGCTCGGTCACCCTCGGCAACGTACCCGCTTACCGGTACCGCAAGCAGGTGCCGGTGGACGTGCCCGGTTTTGGTCGCGTGCTCGGTGATATCGCCTATGGCGGCAACTGGTTTTTTCTGGTTTCCGAGCATGGCCAGACCCTGACCATGGACAACGTCGAACACCTGACGGCGTACACCTGGGCGATGCTCAAGGCGCTGGAAGACCAAGGCATCTCTGGCGAAGACGGCGCGGTCATCGACCACATCGAATTGTTCGCCGATGACGATCAGGCCGACAGCCGCAACTTCGTCATGTGCCCCGGCAAAGCCTACGACCGCTCACCGTGTGGCACCGGCACCAGCGCCAAACTTGCCTGCCTGGCAGCCGACGACAAGCTGCAACCGGGCGCACCGTGGATCCAGGCGAGCATCACCGGCAGCCAGTTCGAAGGCCGCTTCGAATGGGAAGGTGAACGCATTCGCCCGTTCATCACCGGCCGCGCCTACATGACCGCCGACAGCACCTTGCTGATCGACGAAACCGACCCGTTCGCGTGGGGCATCTGAGCCGCCACGCCGATTTTTTCCCTCGAATAAAACGAAATGCCAAGGAGTTGAACCATGAGCGACAACATCTTCACCGGTTGCATGCCGGCCCTGATGACCCCGTGCACCGCCCAGCGCAAACCGGACTTCGATGCGCTGGTGAGCAAGGGACGCGAGCTGATTGATATCGGCATGAGCGCCGTGGTCTATTGCGGCTCGATGGGCGACTGGCCGCTGCTGACTGAAGCCGAGCGTCAGGAAGGTGTGGCGCGCCTGGTCGCCGCCGGGGTGCCGACCATCGTCGGCACTGGTGCGGTGAATACCCGTGAAGCGGTTTCCCACGCAGCGCATGCGGCGAAAGTCGGCGCGCAAGGCTTGATGGTCATTCCGCGCGTGCTGTCACGTGGCGCTTCAGCCACCGCGCAAAAGGCCCACTTCGCCGCGATCCTGCAAGCCGCGCCGAACTTGCCGGCGGTGATCTACAACAGCCCTTACTACGGCTTCGCCACCCGCGCCGATCTGTTTTTCGAACTGCGCCGTGAATACCCGAACCTGATCGGCTTCAAGGAATTTGGTGGGGGCGCGGACCTGCGCTACGCGGCCGAGAACATCACCTCCAAGGATGACGACGTGACGCTGATGGTCGGTGTCGACACGCAAGTGGTGCACGGTTTCGTCAACTGCAACGCTACCGGCGCCATCACCGGTATCGGCAACGCCCTTCCTCGCGAAGTGCTGCAACTGGTCGCGCTGAGCAAGCAGGCGGCGCAGGGCGATGCCAAGGCCCGGCGTCAGGCGCGGGAGCTGGAATCGGCGCTGGCGGTGCTGTCGTCATTCGACGAAGGCTGTGATCTGGTGCTGTATTACAAACACCTGATGGTGCTCAACGGCGACAAGGAATACACCCTGCACTTCAACGAAACCGATGTGCTGAGCGACTCGCAACGCCGCTATGCCGAGAAGCAGTATTCGCTGTTCCGTCACTGGTATGAAAACTGGTCCGCCGAGCAGAACTTCGCCTGACCGCCACCTGCCGCGGATCGACACGACTCGCGGCAGGCCTCGCTCATTTCACAGGAAGACACCATGACTCTGACGGGCAACATGCTGATCGGCCAACAGTCCGTGGCGGGCAATCGTCCAGCCTTTCGCGGGATCGATCCGGCGACCAACCAGGCACTTGAACCTGAGTACGCCGGTGCGTCGGCCGAGCAGGTGGAACAGGCCTGCGCCCTGGCCTGGGAAGCTCAAGACGCCTTTCGCGAAACCAGCCTGCGTGACCGGGCAGCATTTCTCGAATGCATTGCCGAGCACATCGAAAAACTCGGCGATGAACTGATCGAACGTACCCACGCCGAAACCGGTTTGCCCCGTGCACGCCTCCAGGGCGAACGCGGCCGCACCTGCTCGCAATTGCGCCTGTTCGCCCGCACAGTGCGCGCCGGTGAACGGCTGGACGTACGCGTCGACACTGCGCAACCGCAACGCCAACCGCTGCCGCGTTCGGACCTGCGCCAGCGGCAGATCGCGCTGGGGCCGGTCGCGGTGTTTGGTGCGAGCAACTTCCCGCTGGCATTTTCCGTCGCCGGCGGCGATACCGCTGCGGCACTGGCGGCCGGTTGCCCGGTGATCGTCAAAGCGCACAGTGCGCATCCCGGCACCAGCGAACTGGTCGGCCGCGCGGTGGCGCAAGCGGTCAAGGCCTGCAATTTGCCCGAAGGCGTGTTTTCGTTGTTGTTCGATTCGGGCTATGAAGTGGGTATTGCACTGGTCAGCGACTGGCGCATCAAAGCCGCTGGTTTCACCGGTTCACGCAATGGCGGTCTGGCCTTGATGAAAGCCGCGCAGGCGCGGCCGGAGCCGATTCCGGTGTATGCGGAAATGAGCTCGATCAACCCGGTATTGCTGTTTCCTGCTGCGCTGGAAAATCGCACGCAGGCGCTGGCCGAAGGGTTTGTCGCGTCGCTGACGCTGGGCGCCGGGCAGTTCTGCACCAACCCAGGGTTGCTGATTGCCCGCAAAGGTCCGGCGCTCGACAGGTTTCTCGGCGCCGTTGCGAAGCTGATCGCAAGCAGTCCGGTGCAAACCATGCTGACGCCCGGCATCTTCAGCGCTTACCAAGCAGGCGTGACGGCGTTGCGAGACAATCCCCGTGCACGCGCCGTGGCGGCTGGAGAGATCGGCAACGGCCCGAATCAATGTCAGGCACAGGTGTTCAGCACCGAGGCGGCGGATTTTCTTGCCGATCAACGTTTGCAGGATGAGGTGTTCGGCGCTGCATCGCTGATCGTGCAATGCAGCAGCGACGAAGAAATCCGTGAGGTCTGCGCACACCTCGAAGGCCAACTGACCGCGACCCTGCACGTGGACGACGCCGACCTTGCACTGGCGCGCGCGTTGCTGCCAACCCTCGAGCGCAAGGCCGGGCGCCTGCTGGTCAATGGCTGGCCGACCGGCGTGGAAGTCTGCGAGGCGATGGTGCATGGCGGGCCTTACCCGGCGACCTCGGATGCGCGCAGCACCTCGGTGGGCACCGCAGCGATCCTGCGTTTCCTGCGGCCGGTGTGCTATCAGGATTTCCCCGACAGCCTGCTGCCGACGGAACTGCAACAGACCAATCCGCTGCACCTGCGGCGGCTGCTCGATGGTCAACGGGAAACGACACGCCATGGCGAATAATCCTTCGCACGACATCGCCGTGGTCGGCGCGGGGATCATCGGCGTCGCTTGCGCAGTGCGTCTGGCGCGCCAGGGCCTGCGCGTGGTTGTCATCGATCAGCAGGAACCGGGCCATGGCGCTTCGTTCGGCAACGCCGGGCATCTGGCCACCGAACAGGTGTTTCCGATCGCTGACGTGTCGATCCTCAAGCGCTTGCCGGCCATGTTGATGGACCCGATGGGGCCGCTGCGTCTGGACTGGAAGTACCTGCCGCGCGCCCTGCCGTGGTTTACCCGATTGTTGCTGAACCTGCGACCCGAACCGTTCCAGCAAACCGTCGCAGGTTTGCGGGCGCTCAACGAAAGCAGCCTCGACGCGTGGCAGCGCTTGCTCGGAGATATCCAGCGCACGGATCTGCTGAAAATTGACGGGTCCTTACTGGTCTTTGAAAAACCTGAATCCGGACAGGCCATCGAGGCGTTGCAGGCACGCCTGAAGCAGCAGCAAGTGCCGGTGGATTACTGGCACGCCGGGGCGATCCGCGAGACGGCGCCGCAGCTCAGCGAGCAAATTCAGGGCGGACTGTTTTTCCCGCGCACCGGGCATTTCCTCGACCCGTACCGCGTGGTGTGTGCACTGGTCGAGGCGGCTCGCAGCAGCGGCGTGAGTTTTCTCAAACAGCAGGTTCAGGGCGGCTACGTGCAGGAAAACGGTGTCTTGTTGATGACCGGCAACGGCGGTGTGACGGCCAGCCGCGTGTTACTGGCCTGCGGTGCGCATTCGACGAAACTCACCGCCGCTCTGACCGGCAAGCAGGTACCGTTGGACACTGAACGCGGCTATCACCTGATGCTGCCTAACGAGCATGATCGCCTGCCCTTCCCTGTCACCTCGCTGGAACGCAAGTTCATCATGACGCCGATGAGCGAAGGCCTGCGTCTGGCCGGCACGGTCGAGTTCGCCGGACTGGAGCGACCAGCCAACATGGCGCGCGCCTGGCAGTTGCAGCGCTTGAGCCAAGGTCTGTTTCGCCATGACCTGAACGCTGATGGCGCAACACCGTGGATGGGCTTTCGCCCGTCGCTGCCGGATTCGCTGCCAGTGATCGATCAGGTTTGCGCCGGCAAGGTCCTGCTTGCCTTCGGTCATCAGCATCTGGGACTGACGCAGGCGGCGGTGACGGCGGAGATGATCGGGCAGATGGTCTCAGGCGCGGCCGGCGAGTTGCCGAATGCCGACGCCTACCGACTGGAACGTTTTTAAGCGTGCTTCAGCGCGTCGCCGTGATGCATGGCGAGGTGGCCGGTCTTGTCGCTCTTGACCTCGTATTGCGGCGCGTCTTTCGAGGCTGGCCGGTGGCGGCCCATGAACTCGGTGTCACGGGTGTGCACCTTGACCACTTTGCCGTGAATCTCGCCGGCCTCGGAATTCCAGCGCACCGCGTCACCGACCTTGAATGAGCTGCTCATCATTGCCTCCTCACCTCTGGCTTGTTGGTGTATGGAGCCGCAAGCGTCGGAGAAATTCCGCTTTTTTGCGAGGCGACCACCGGCAGGCAAAAAAATCGAACGGTGAAAATCGCCCGCACCTCCAACCTGCACACGCCGTACAAAACGGCCATTGCGAGGTGTGAGATGAATAATGATCAAGGCAAGCAAGGTGACGATCCGCTCCCAACTACACCGGATCCGCTGAGTCCGGGGCGTACCGAGGTCGATCCGATGAAAGAGCGTGGCATCGACGAACTGCCCGACAACGAAGGCGAAATCCCGCTGGATGATGACGATGCCGGGCTGGATCCCGAACGCGTACGTCAGGAAACCGATAACGCCGAGATGGACGATCAGCCCAATCCGCGTTGAGCCCTGAACGGCAGCCGTCGCCATACGGCTGCCTTTCGGTCCTGCTGTCAACGGCAGAATCAGGCAAGCATTTCACAGAAATGCACTACTTCGCGTTCGGACCCGGACGCAACAATGGGCGTCCGAACCAACCATGGAGGATGCTTTCATGCTTGTACAAGCCTACGGCGCCCACGCTGGCGACCAACCCCTTGAGCCCATGCAGATCAACCGCCGCGCGCCGGCGGCGCATGACGTGCAGATCGATATCGCCTTCTGCGGCATCTGCCATTCCGACCTGCACCAAGTGCGCGCGGAATGGGCTGGCACGCAATTCCCCTGCGTGCCCGGCCACGAAATCGTCGGCCGCGTCTCGGCGGTTGGCGATCACGTCAAAGACTACAAGGTCGGCGATCTGGTCGGTGTCGGTTGCATTGTCGACAGCTGCAAACACTGCGCTGACTGCGAGTCCGGTCTGGAAAACTACTGCGACGGCATGATCGGCACCTACAACTTTCCGACCCCGGACGCACCGGGCTGGACCCTCGGCGGTTACTCGCAGAACATCGTCGTGCACGAGCGCTATGTATTGCGCATCCGTCATCCCGAGGCGCAACTGGCCGCCGTCGCGCCGCTACTCTGCGCCGGCATCACCACGTACTCGCCGCTGCGTCAGTGGAACGCCGGCCCCGGCAAGAAAGTCGGCGTGGTCGGCATCGGTGGCCTTGGTCACATGGGCATCAAACTGGCTCACGCCATGGGCGCCCATGTTGTCGCGTTCACCACTTCCGAATCCAAGCGCGAAGCGGCCAAGGCGCTGGGCGCGGACGAAGTGGTGGTGTCGCGCAATGGCGAGGAAATGGCGGCACACGCCAAGAGCTTCGACATGATCCTTAATACCGTCGCCGCGCCGCACGATCTCGACGCCTTCCTCGTCCTGCTCAAGCGCGACGGCGCCTTGACCCTGGTCGGTGCGCCCGCCTCGCCGCACCCATCGCCCAATGTGTTCAACCTGATCATGAAGCGCCGCACCATCGCCGGTTCGATGATCGGCGGCATTCCTGAAACCCAGGAAATGCTGGATTTCTGCGCCGAGCACGGCATCGTTTCCGACATCGAACTGATCCGCGCCGACCAGATCAACGAGTCCTACGAGCGCATGCTCAAGGGCGATGTGAAATATCGCTTCGTCATCGACAACGCAACCCTCGCCGGCTAAGCGCAAGCCGCCATCGGCAGCGCTGTGCTGCCGATGGCTCGGGGAATTCCATCGGCGCGATTTGACAGCGCCAGCGTTGCTCGCCAGAGTCGCACCCCTTTTTCCACCGTCGGGTGAACAGGGGTCGCCGTTGAACCAACAGACATTGTCCATGCGCCTTGAACGCGTCGCCGCCCACGTGCCGCTCGGTGCACGGCTGGCCGATATCGGCTCCGACCACGCTTATCTGCCGGTAGCCCTGATGTGTCGAGGCCTGATTGCAACGGCGGTGGCTGGCGAGGTCGCTTTGACGCCGTTCCACGCGGCGCAGCGCACCGTCAATGACAACGACCTGCACGGCCAGGTCAGCGTGCGCCTGGCCGATGGCCTGGCGGCGATCAGAGCTGACGATGCGATCAGCGCCATCACCCTATGTGGTATGGGCGGCGAAACCATTCGCGATATTTTCGATGGCGGCAAATCCCACCTTAATGGCAACGAACGGCTGATCCTGCAGCCCAACGGCGGCGAGCAGGCGTTGCGCCGGTGGCTGATGGACAACGGCTACCGGATCATCTGTGAAGAGGTGCTGCACGAGAACCGCTTCGACTACGAAATCATCGTTGCCGAACGAGCCTCTGAGCCGGTGACTTACGATGCCCGGGAATTGTTTTTCGGACCGCTGCATCTGCAGACGCAAAGCTCTGCCTTTGTGCAAAAGTGGCGACGCAGGCTGAATCAGCGGCAGAAGACGTTGGGGCAGTTTACGAGAGCGCAACAGGTGTTGCCGCAGGACAAAATCCGCGCGTTGAAGCAAGAGGTGCAGTGGATCAGCGAACTGCTCGGGTGACTGTGCCGCCGCCTTCGCGAGCAGGCTCGCTCCCACAGTTGAAGGTGTTTTCCTGTAGGAGTGAGCCTGCTCGCGATAGCGGTACACCAGTCAATGAAGATGTTGAATGTGTGGATGCAATCGCGAGCAGGCTCACACCTACAGTGACCACGTTTCATTTCGCGAACGCAAAAAAGCCTGCTTTCCAAGCAGGCTTTTTAGTTAGCGATGACTCACTTCTGCTGCGTCAGCGCCGAGTAGCTGTTCATCAGGTTGCGGTAGTTGGGAATCCGCTGCGACAGCAGGTTACCCAGACCTTCAATGTCGTTGCGCCAGTCGCGGTGCAGCTCACAGGCCACCGAGAACCAGTTCATCATCTGTGCGCCGGCTTGAGTCATGCGGCTCCACGCGGCTTGCTGCACGGTGGTGTTGAAGGTGCCGGACGCATCAGTCACCACAAACACATCAAAACCTTCCGCCAGCGCCGACAGGGTCGGGAACGCTACGCATACATCCGTGACCACACCGGCAATGATGATCTGCTTGCGCCCGGTGGCTTTGATCGCCTTGACGAAGTCTTCGTTGTCCCAGGCATTGATCTGACCAGGGCGAGCGATGTACGGCGCATCCGGGAACATCTCTTTCAGTTCCGGTACCAGCGGGCCGTTCGGGCCTTGTTCGAAGCTGGTGGTGAGGATCGTTGGCAGGTCGAAGAACTTCGCCAGATCCGCCAGCGCCAGCACGTTGTTCTTGAACTCGTTCGGCGAGAAGTCCTGCACCAGCGAGATCAGACCGGTCTGGTGGTCAACCAGCAGCACGATAGCGTCGTCTTTGTTCAGGCGGTTGTAGGTTGGAGTGGTCATGGTGTGCGTCCCTTTTCAAGTTTGAAGTTTTGTTGTTGCGTTCAAGTTGGATACAGATTACTGACGCACAGCAAAGGGATAAATCGGCTGAAAAGCGTTTCACCGTCCACCTGAACAGGACAATCGAAAGATGCCCCCTGTAGGAGTGAGCCTGCTCGCAATAGCGTCATGTCAGCCAACATTGCTATCGATTGAAATGACGCCATCGCGAGCAGGCTCACTCCTACAAACGCACCCTGATTAGATACACCGAAGTACAAATGAAGTACCCGCGCCCCCATTTATCAACTCCTCGCAACTTTCTAAAGTCGTCTCCAACAGCCACCCGCCATCCTGACGGGCAAGCGACAGAGGAAACCATCATGAGCACATCGAAAAAAGTAGTTGTCATCACCGGCGCCTCGCAAGGCATTGGCGCAGGTCTGGTCGAAGGCTTTCGCGCCCTTGGCCATCAAGTGGTCGCGACCTCGCGTTCGATCAAAGAATCGCGCGACCCGGATATTCTGGCCGTCGCCGGTGACATCGCCGATCCACAAACCGCTGAGCGAGTGATTCGCGCCGCAGTGGCCCGGTTCGGTCGCGTCGATACACTGGTCAACAATGCCGGGATCTTTCTGGCCAAGCCGTTCACCGCTTACAGCCAGGCGGACTACGCCCAGGTCGTGGCGACCAACATGAGTGGCTTCTTTCATATCTCGCAGCTGGCCATCGGCGAGATGGAAAAGCACGGCAGCGGCCACGTCGTCAGCGTGACCACCAGTCTGGTCGATCATGCGGTTGATGGCGTGCCTTCGGTATTGGCATCGCTGACCAAGGGCGGCATCAACGCGGCGACCAAATCCCTGGCTATCGAGTACGCCAAGCGCGGCATTCGGGTCAACGCGGTGTCGCCGGGCATCATCAAGACGCCGATGCACGCCGAGGAAACCCATCAGGCGCTGGGCAGCCTGCACCCGGTCGGCCACATGGGTGAAATCGACGACATCGTGCAAGCGATCCTCTACCTCGACAGCGCGAAGTTCGTCACTGGCGAAATCCTGCACGTCGACGGTGGCCAGAGCGCCGGCCATTGATCGAAACGCTGCAACGCCGCCGGTGGATACCGGCGGCGTCGTGGGTTGTGGTACACAGAGGATGAACGTCCGTCGATCTTCGGTGCGAGCCACAATGAAACGCCATTTTGAAGACTTGCAATTAGGCAGTATCGAACTGTTCTGCCTGGCTGCCGAAGCCGGCAGCTTCACCGCCGCCGCGCAACTGGCCGGGGTCACGCCTGCGGCTGTCAGCCGGTCGATTCTGCGTCTGGAGCAACGCTTGGGTTCACGCCTGTTCGCACGCACCACGCGCAGCATCCGCCTCACCGACGCCGGCCGCAGCTTCTTCGAACAATGCAGCCAGGCCCTGACGCAACTGGTCGAAGCGCAGCAGGAAGTCATGGGCGCGCAGACTTCGCCGTCGGGGCGACTGCGCATCAGCCTGCCAACCACTTACGGGCATCACCGCATCCTGCCGCTGCTGCCGAAGTTTCGGGCGTTGTACCCCGAGGTTACGGTGGACGTGCACTTGGGCAATCGCAATATCGACTTCGTCGAGGAAGGCTACGACCTGGCGATACGCGTGCGCGCGCAACCGGACTCGACCCTGATCGCTCGCCTGCTGGAAGACGCCAGCCTGGTGGTGGTCGCCTCCCCTGAATATCTGCAGAGAGCCGGCACGCCGCAAACCCTCGACGATCTGATCGAGCATGAGTGCATCCAGTTCGAACTGCCCAGCAGTGGCCGGCGGATTTCCTGGCTGTTTCAGGAAAACGGCCGGGACCGGGAAGTGATTTCCGACGGCGGCTACTCCTGCTCCGACGATGTGCTCGGCGGTGTGACGCTGGCCAAGCACGGCGCCGGACTGTTTCAGACGTACCGCTTCATCGTCGAACAGGAACTGGCGGATGGCCGCCTGATTGAAGTGCTGCAGCCGTACACCGGCCGTTCGCGGCCGTATACCCTGCTCTACCCGCACGGCCGCTATGTGCCACAACGGGTACGGGCGTTTGTGGATTTTCTCCTGGGGTTTCGTGACGAGTGGGCGGAACCCGCGCGTTAAACAGGGCGTCAGGCCGTCAACCGGTCTGGCGCAGGCGGCTGAGTTCTTTCGATGGCGGGCAGCCGAACTGGCGGTTGTATTCGCGGCTGAACTGCGAGGCACTTTCGTAGCCGACGCGGTAGCAGGCGCTCGAGACGTCCAGCCCTTCGTTGATGATCAGCCGACGCGCCTCTTGCAGGCGCAGCTGTTTTTGATACTGCAGCGGGCTCATCGCGGTGACGGCTTTGAAGCGATGGTGCAGCGCCGAATTGCTCAGGTTGGCCACCTGCGCCAGCGCGTCGATGCGCAGCGGCTCGGTGAAATTCCTGTTCAGCCAGTCGATGGCTCGGGTGACCCGGTGGGTCTGCGAATCGCTGACCGCGATTTCGTACAGCAGATGACCGTGCTGGCCGCGCAGCAGGCGGTAATACAGCTCACGCAACGCCATTGGCGCGAGCATGCCGATGTCGCGCGGGTTATCCAGCAGGCGCACCAGACGCAGCATGGTGTCGAGCAGGGTCACGTCGATCTTGTCGAGAAACATGCCGCGCCCGGCTTCCTGCGGCACCCCGGTCGGCGGCGATTCGGCAATCAGTTGCGTCAGTTGTGCAGGGTCGAAATCCAGGCGGACGCAAAAATACGGTGCCTCGGGCGAGGCTTCGATCACCCGGCCCGATACCGGCAACGTCACCGACACCACCAGATAATTCAGCGGGTCATACAGGAAACGTTCGTCGCCCAGCCCGACTTCCTTGCGCCCCTGCACGATCAGGCACAGCGCCGGGCGGTGCACGACATGGATCAGCTCGGACGGCCCATCGAGACGGATCACGTGCAGCGGCGCAATCGCCGTTTCAAAGGTGCCCGGCGCGTCGAAGCGTTGAGTCAGCAAGCGCACCAGTTCGGCGCGATACACCGCCGTGTCGTGGAGGATGGAAGCGTCGCGGTTATCCATGCAAAGGGCCTCGAAAGCAGACGAAGGTGGGTCAACTGCGGAGCAAGATTAGCCAGTTTTACCCAGCGACGACTAGATCAAAGATGCTGCAGATTTGCCTGATTCTGCGTCGGTCAGATTCTGGTAAAGCCATGGGCAGGTGATCGCACGTGCCCATGGCTTGCCGCCCCGCTATCAGCCTGCGGTTACCGTCATGCCGCCATCGGCCATGACCACCGAGCCGACCATGAAACTGGCGCGCTCGGAAGCGAGAAAGGTGACGATTTCGGCGATCTCTTCCGGCTGCGCCGCCCGACCGATCGGTGCCGCTTCACCGTGTTGCGCAAGGAATCCCGGGCCGTCCTCGACTACATCATTGAGAATATTGGTCACCACATCGCCGACACCGATGGCATTGACGCGTATCCCGTGCTCGATGACTTCCAGGGCTAGCGTGCGGGTCAGTTGCGCCAGCGCACCTTTGGAGGCGGTGTAGGCGGCAATGGTCGGGAACGCGAAGTACGAGGCATAGGAAGCGATATTGACGATTGCACCGGACTTGTTCGGGATCATCGCCTTGACCGCTTCGCGGCAGTGCAGGAAGGCCGCCGTGGCATTCACTGCCTGGATTTTTTCCCAATCGTCGCGACTCATGTCGATCACCGCTTTGTTGATGATGATCCCGGCGTTGTTGACCAGAATATCCAGGCGACCGAACTTCTCGACGGCAAGGCCTACTGCGCGTTCGGCGGCGCCGTCCTCGGTGATGTCCGCCACCAGCGGCAGCAGATCGGGACGAGCCAGCTCTTCAACAGCCGGGTTGAGATCTTCGGCAATTACCTTGGCGCCGCGAGCGTGCAGCATCAGCGCAATCGCCTTGCCGATGCCACTGGCTGCACCCGTGACCAGGGCAACTTTACCGGCGACTTCTTGTGGCAGGGTGTGATTGAAATCAGTCATGGTTTTAACTCCTCGATAGCGAATCGGTGTTGCGCCTGATGGCGCGGTCGTTAACACGGCCTCACTGTCGCGCACTGTCCGCCGCCGGGCTTTCGGGCGATTGCCGGGACTGTCGGAGTTTTGCGCTGGAGTTTCTCGTTCGCCCGCCCTAACCTTCGAAATCATCCGCAGCCGAAGCTTTTCATGGAGCGTCCTGTGCCCTCTGCCAGCCCCGCTACACCGACAATCAGCCAGCCCGCGCGCATCGCCGCCGAGGCCATGCCAGAGCATTTGCCCGGTGTTGCGGAAACCACCACGCCGCGACCGCAGATCAAGGATGCAGTGGTGCAACTGTTCCGCCATCAAACCCTGCTCGAACCGATTCGCGTGCCATGCGTGGCCGAACCGCTGCTGGTGCTGGTATTGGCCGGCACCGCGCGGGTCGAGGAACGTTCGTTGGGCGGAGAATGGCAGGCGAGCCAGGTCACGGCCGGCGATTTCTTCCTGACCAACACCCGCGAACCCTACGAAATGCGCTGGCAGACCGAAGGCTGTGAGGCCTTCGAAGTGATGCACCTTTATCTCGGCCTGGGTTTGATCGAACAAGCGGCGCGGGAAGCGTTCGGCGAACAGGCCGGTACAGTGACGTTCATCGACGTGTCGGGTGCGCGTGACGAGCAGGTCAGCTTCATCCTTGAACAACTGCGCATCGAACTGACCGAGCAACGCCAGCCCAGCGCACTGCTGGTGCACAGCCTGGCCCAGGCATTGGCGATCCATCTGCTGCGTCGTTATCTCGACCCGAACAGCAACCCGCGTCGCGACAACGCCCTGCCCGCCTACAAACTGCGCCGGGTGCTTGAAGCGATGAATGCGAATCTGGCGGAAGATTTCAGCCTCGGTCATCTGGCGGCCATCGCCGAGCTGAGCGACTACCACTTCAGCCGCACCTTCAAGCGCGCCACCGGCTTGTCGCCCTCGCAATACTTCATCCGCCTGCGCATGAGCCGCGCGCGTCATCTGTTACTGGAGACCGCGCGCAGCGTGATCGACATCGGCCTGGAGGTTGGCTATTCCAGCCCCAGCCATTTTTCCCAGGTGTTCCGCCGTGAAGTCGGGGTCACCCCGAGTGCCTACCGCGATGCGCCACGCGGGGCCTGAAAACCTGTCGAAAAGCGATGCAGCAGAATTGGGCAAATCCCGTGGAGGAATCGGTTAATAGCCTGTGAGCCGCCGCGCTTAACCTTCTTCCAAGCCCACTCCCGGGCACCGCGAAGAGGAAGACATCATGCTGAACATTCAAGACAAAGTGATCGTGATTACCGGCGCCAGCAGCGGCATCGGCGAAGCCACCGCACGCCTGCTCGCCAGCCGTGGCGCCAAAGTGGTATTGGGCGCGCGGCGCACCGAGCGTCTGGCGCTGATCGCCGAGGAAATCAACGGCACCGGTGGCCACGCGCAGTACCGCGCGCTGGACGTCACCGATCAGCAGGATGTGCAGCGCTTCGTCGATTTCGCCGTGGAGCATTACGGCCGCGTCGATGTGCTGGTCAACAATGCCGGGGTCATGCCGTTGTCGCGGCTGGACGCGCTGAAGGTCGATGAGTGGAACCGCATGATCGACGTCAACATCCGTGGCGTGCTCCACGGCATCGCCGCCAGCCTGCCGTTGATGCAGCGCCAGCGCGCCGGGCAGATCATCAACATTGCCTCGATCGGCGCCTACGCGGTCAGCCCTACCGCGGCGGTGTACTGCGCGACCAAATACGCGGTACGGGCGATCTCCGAAGGCTTGCGCCAGGAAGTCGGTGGCGATATTCGCGTCACCGTCATTGCACCGGGCGTGACCGAATCGGAACTGGCCGACAGCATCTCCGACGAAGGCGGCCGCGCCGAGATGAAGTCCTTCCGCAAGATCGCCATCCCCGCCGAAGCCATCGCCCGCGCGATTGCCTACGCCGTAGAACAACCGGCAGATGTCGACGTCAGCGAACTGATCGTGCGCCCAACGGCGAGCCCTTACTGAGGCTACATTCCTCCTGAAAAAACCCAATCAACTGTAGGAGTGAGCCTGCTCGCGATCGCGTCACGCCAGTCAATGAAGATGTTGACTGGCCTAACGCGATCGCGAGCAGGCTCACTCCTACAAGGGAACTCTGCCAGCCTGAAGATTCAGTGACATTATCGAACCTACCGCGCCCCCGGCCCGATCAACATGCTTTCGATCTCGGCGCCGGGCATCATTTGCTGCAAACCTTCGATCAGCCTGTCGCCGGCCTCGGTCAGCGCTTCCAGCGGCATGGCCGGCAGGCTTTCGAGGATGAACCACATGTGCTGGGCCTGGGCGTCAAGGCGGGTTCGCACACCCTGGCGCCAGTTCCAGCGCCGGCAGGTCACGCCCTGGTCATCGCGCCAGACCACTTCCCCAGCGTCCGGGAACTCATGCGCGGGCTGGCCTTCCTTCATCGTATCGAATGGTTCGCTGCCATCGGCCACGACCAGGCGCGGTGAGCCGACGTAGGCTTGAGCATTTTCGCCGCCTACTGGAATCGCATATTCGAGGCTGATGGCGTTGTACAGGTCGACCACCGGATCGATGCTCGGCAAGTTGCCGTCGCGCAATACGCGTTTGCGCAGTGCTTCGGCCGAGCAAGGCGTACGCTGCGGCTTGGCGCCGAACTGGCGGAACACGTCGGCCCAGGCCTGCAAATGCGCAGGCGCCCACTGCGGGCCACCCGCGGCGACGGCCTGGCAGGCTCTGGCCAGCGCAACACCTGCCACCTCAGCGTCAAGAATCGGTGCGGCTTGCACGACAATACTCAGCGCTCTGAAGCCCGGCGCCAGTTGCGCCACACCCGGATCGATTGACGGCACGACAGACAGCATCCCAGAATCCCCCTCAAACCCGAATTTCCAACGATGCTAGCTATCAATGACCACGAAAGTCAATATACCGACCGAGGCCGGCGCCGACGTCCAGACCGTCAGCGCAGCGGTTTCCCGCACGCTCAAACAGGCACGCAAACAGCAGAGCATCACGCTCGACGAACTGTCCCGACGCTCGGGCGTGAGCAAAGGCATGGTGGTCGAGATCGAGAAAGGCTCGGCCAACCCGAGCATCGCGACCTTATGCAAGATCGCCGCGGCGCTGGGCTTGTCCGTGGCGGACTTCGTCAATGTCGCCGCGACCCCGGCGGCGCACCTGATCGCCAGTCAGGACATCCCTACGCTGTGGAGCGGCGAGCTGGGCGGTTCGGCACGACTGCTGGCCGGCACCAGCGGCCCGAACATGCTCGAGTTGTGGCGCTGGGAGTTGTTTCCCGGTGAGTCGTTTGCTTCAGCCGGTCACCCGAACGGCACCACCGAGTTGTTTCACGTCGAGAAAGGCACGTTGCATTTGACGGTTGGCGATGCCGAACTGATTGTCGGGCCTGGGTGTTCGGCGGTAGCGCGTACGGATGTGGCGCATGGATATGCCAACCATGGCCGGTCGAAACTGGTCTTTACCATGTCGGTGACTGAACTGCATCTGGGTGCGCGGGAGAGCCTCTCACTCTAATTCCAGAGTGGGAGGCATCGATCAAATCGCTCGATCAGCGTGAGGGCGGATGCTCGGTCGAAACCGAGTTTGCCGCATCCACATCCGACATGTCTTCCTCAACCGGCGCTTCATCGTCCGGTGGCAAGGGCACCTCGGGATTTTCCCGCTTGGGATCGTGCCCCGTTTCGTTGTCGGTGGTGCGCGTTACGGCTTGTTGCGACTGGTTGCCCGGTGCGTTTTCGTCAATGTCCATGTCGGTCTCCGATGTGATTCAGCGATAGGTACCTGAACGTGTGAAATGCCAGCGCATGACAAGTGCCCGACAATGGACGAACGGTGGCTGGCCTGGCGGTCATAAACGCAAAAAGCCTGCTTTCAAAGCAGGCTTTTTAGTTAGCGATGACTCACTTCTGCTGCGTCAGCGCCGAGTAGCTGTTCATCAGGTTGCGGTAGTTGGGAATCCGCTGCGACAGCAGGTTACCCAG